>JAPLRW010000287.1 GCA_026398935.1 Methylococcales bacterium | reverse complement strand
TCTTTATCTCAACACCGCTGTTTTTCTAAATACCATGATAGATGCATACCCGACCGTCCTTATTTATAAAAGCGCTCACACGTACATGGCTACTGGCACACTATCATGAATAAGCTGAACGTATTATTGATTGACAGTGATTTTAATAATACGGGGTTAGAAAGTAGCCTTAAAGAGGCTGGATTTAATGTCCTAAAAGCACTCTACAATGCTACATTTTTAGCATTGATTAAAGAAATCACCCCTGATGTTATTATTTTTAACATTGTGTCCCCCTCTGCGCAAATGTTGGCTGACTTGTTCACACTGAGCCGACAATCCGCACTGCCCGTTATTATGTTTAGCACAGATGCTACGCCTGATACGATTCAGCAGGTCATTAAGGCGGATGTTGCAGCTTATATCGTTGACGGTCTTGACCTATATCGTCTTACTAGCATTATTACTGTTGCCATTGCTCGGTTCAAGCAACAACAAGTGCTTAAGAATGCGTTGGAAGACGCAATGGTAAAACTGGAAGATAGAAAACAAATTGACCGTGCGAAGGTGATTTTAATTAAAACCCAGCATTTTACCGAAGATGAGGCTTACCATACCCTCAGAAAATTAGCGATGGATCGGCACATTACCTTGGGTGAAATGGCCAAAAACGTTATCGCAATGGCTGAGTTGCTTAAATAAAACTTGTATTCAAAATAATACCGATGAAAACATTTATCAAGGTTACTGAAATATGGATTCCAGATAAAAATCGCACACAACTGGAATTTAGTGCAGGTTTATATGGTGCATTGACGGATTTTAAATCCGCCAGCAAGCAACAACATTTTGCGTATAACGAAGGCTTACCCGGAAAAGCGTGGGCGGCGGGTCATCCGATCATACTGACCACGTTTGAACAGTCTTATTTTAAACGAACAGCCGAGGCTAAAGCCGCGGGCTTGACTTGCGGTATTGCCATTCCCATTTTTTCGGGTGAATTTTTAATGGCGGTCGTGGTTTTTTTATGCGGTGATGATGAAGAACATGCGGGTGCTATTGAAGTGTGGTGCAACACAGCAACGTCTGATAACGAGCTTAAGGTTATGGATGGCTATTATGGTTCGCTGCAACATTTTGAAATGCTTTCCCGGCAAATTAGATTGTCTAAAGGGAATGGTCTGGCAGGTCTGGCGTGGGAAACCGGTATGCCAGTGCTTATAGAGGATATTGGTAAGGCGGATCAATTTATTAGGGCCAGCGATGCACAACAAGCGGGTATTAGCATGGGGATTGGAATTCCTCTTGCAGACACCCTTGGGCAAACCTATATCATGACTTTTCTGTCCGCTAAAACCACGCCTATTGCGAAACGTATTCAGCTCTGGATTCCTGATCAACAGGGTAAACAACTCATCTGTCAGGAAGGTTACAGTAGAAATAGCAATGATCTTGCGGAAATTTTTGAAACCATTTCGGTTAATAAAGGGGAGGGTGCGCTAGGGCGGGTCTGGTTAACCGGAATACCGATTATCACGGGTAATCATGCGCTGGCGTATAATCCCGAATTGGATAGCTTAAGCAGTATGTTAGCCATCCCTATCATTGCCACTGGGCGATTAAAAGCCATTGTGAGTTTTTTGTTTTAAGCGGTATGCGCTCCTCACTATGAAAAAATCTGCTCCCACTTTGAGATTAATACACTATTATTAAGGGCTATTCTTAACTTAATGATAAAAATATGGATCTTATACTAGTACTTAAAGCAATTATTCTGGGCGTTGTTGAAGGCTTAACCGAATTTTTACCGGTATCCAGCACGGGGCATTTAATCTTGGTCGGCGATTTATTAAGCTTTAATGATGACAAAGGCAAGCTCTTTGAAATTGTTATCCAAGTGGGTGCTATTTTGGCGGTTTGCTGGGAATACCGCACCAAAATAGCAACGGTGATTGTCGGACTGCCCACGCAATGGCAAGCACAGAAATTTGCGCTGAATTTAGTGATTGCCTTCATTCCCTTGGCCAGCCTTGGTTTGCTGTTTGGTAAACACATTAAAGCGTTGTTGTTCAAACCGATTCCGGTTGCCTTAGCGTTCATTATTGGGGCGTTCGTGATTATCTGGGCCGAGAAACGCGAGCATAACGTCCGTGTGCAAGAAATTGAAGATTTGAGTCCTATGGATGCCTTAAAGCTGGGTTTCGCCCAAGCATTCGCGCTGATTCCTGGCACATCACGGTCTGGTGCAACCATCATTGGCGGGCTGTTATTCGGCTTGTCACGTAAAGCGGCAACGGAGTTTTCGTTTTTTCTAGCGATACCAACTCTGATCACCGCCAGTTTGTACGATTTGTATAAACACCGCGATTTACTTGATTTGGCAACCGATGCACCGCTGTTTGGTATTGGTCTAGTGGCGGCGTTCGTCAGTGCTATCTTAGCCATCAAAGGCTTGTTACGCTATATCAGCCGTCATGATTTTATTATTTTTGCCTGGTATCGTATTGTGTTTGGTTTGCTGGTGATTGCAACCTCTTACAGCGGTTTAGTACAGTGGACGGTTGATTAATGTTTGGTGAGGATTGCTATTATGATTAAAACGGATACTACGCCTATGTGGGTGTTTTTGGCTTTTTCCAGTATTGAAACACGTAAAGGTGCGTTGATATTGATTTGGAGCTGCGTGTTGTTTACGCTTTATTGCCTGCCATGGGTAACATTTGCGAGTGGCTGCGAGTGGATCGCTAAGGTATTCTTAATTGATGATTGGAGTTGGTTTGCAATGATGCTACCGATGCTGCTCTGGTACTGGTTAAGTTTGAAGTGGGTGGATAAGCATCAAGGTTGGAGTAATTGTTGAGCAATCAATTGTATAGCGGGCGGGTTTTTAGCTAACAGCGTACACGCATATCTGTGGTAAGCAGACATCCCTTTTTGATACGACGATCAAAAAGGGATGTTTTAAAGATAAGCCCCGTTTAAAAATCTTTACGAGCCTTAATATGACGAATGGCATTTACCAAGCGATCAATTTCTTCATAGGTGTTATAAAACGCTAACGATGGACGTACCGTGCTTTCCAAACCAAAACGCCGCAGAATAGGTTGTGCGCAATGATGACCGGAACGCACGGCAATTCCTTCACGGTTTAAGGCTGCTCCAACATCCTGTGTACTGTGCCCATTAAGTACAAACGATAAGACACTGGTTTTTTCTGCTGCCGTACCAATCAAACGCAAACCACTAATACGTGATAGCGCATCAATGGCATACAGCAACAATTCATGCTCATAACGGGCAATATTAGCGATACCAATTTTTTCCACGTATTCCAGTGCTGCCCCTAAACCCACCGCATCGGCTATATTGCCAGTACCCGCTTCAAAGCGAGCAGGGGATGGTTGGTAAATGGTTTTTTCAAAGGTAACGTCTTCAATCATATTGCCGCCGCCCTGCCAAGGGGGCATTGATTCAAGTACATCCGCTTTCCCGTACAGCACACCAATACCCGTAGGGCCAAAGATTTTATGCCCTGAAAATACAAACCAGTCGCAATCAAATGCTTGTACATCGGTATGCAAATGCGATACCGATTGTGCCCCATCCAGTAATACTTTGGCGCCAACACGGTGCGCCATTTCGATCATGGCGTGTGCGGGCGTAACGGTGCCCAGTGCATTGGATACTTGCGTAAAGGCAACGAGTTTAGTACGGCTATTTAGCAGCTGTTGATACTCAGACAAGATAATTTGTCCGTCATCATCCACGGGTGCAACGCGTAATTTAGCACCCGTTTCTGCACACACTTGTTGCCACGGTACGATATTAGCGTGATGCTCCAGCCAGCTAATGACAATCTCATCATCTGCTTTAAGATTTTGCCTGCCCCAGCTTTGCGCGACGAGATTAATTGCTTCGGTAGTGCCGCGCACAAAAACAATATTTTCCGCAGAAGGGGAATTAATAAAACGGGCAACCGTATCACGCGCTTTCTCATACGCATCCGTTGCGCGTGCTGCCAAGGTATGCGCTGCACGATGGATGTTAGAGTTTTCGTGCGCGTAAAACGCACTGATACGCTCAATAACGGCTTTTGGTTTTTGAGTCGTCGCGGCATTATCCAGCCAAACCAATGAATGCCCATTCACGCGCTCTTGTAAAATCGGAAAGTCGCGGCGTATGGCATTGACATCAAATGTGCGTTTTTCGGTGTCAATGTCAGGTATGGGCGAGGTAGACGTACTCGCGCGGGAATGATCCAGAAAATAGAATTCATTACCACTACCCGTACTGCTTGGCACAGACGCAGTATCAAAACGCGGTGTGCTTAAGCGTTGCCAGTCAATCGCATTGGGTAAGCCAAACTCTTGTGCTGACACGCCCGCTAACAGTGATTCATTTGTTCCGCCCGGTAAATCAAGCGGAGAACGTAATGAGCCTATATCGCGTGTTTTTAAATTGCGTGCGTGCGTTTCCAGCGCTTCTATAAAATAAAAGTTGCTGCCGCTACCCGGATTGCTGGTATCAACATGTAACAATTGTTGTAAATCAGCGCGTTTAGGAATAGCCAGTTCCGCTAAGGCTGGATCTGGTGATGCCTGTTGCCCACTGGGTAATTCAGCATTTGATGCTTGCGCCAAAGGCGTAATTCGCGAACCATCACAGGGCAAACTCCGGAATAAGTCATTTGCTAACTGGGTTAATTCGCCAATATCCGGTAAACCTGTGCCGCCGCCCACTGCGGAAAGGTCGTCTACAGTATGGCTGTCAGGATTGAATGCCGTAAAATTACTTGTAGTCATAGTATTTGTCCACTTCAACGTTCTCCAGTACGCCTATTGCATCTTCGGTCAATACGGCTAAAGAACAGTAAAGTGAGACCAAGTAAGAGGCAATGGCTCTATGATTAATACCCATGAAGCGCACTGATAATCCCATGCTGAGTTCACCCGTCAGATTGGGTTGATATAAACCGACTACGCCTTGACGGCTTTCACCCGTACGCAACAGCAAGATATTGGTTTTGCCGTTGGTGATTTGCAATTTATCTGTTGGGATTAAAGGGATACCACGCCAAGTTAAAAACTGTGAACCAAATAAGGCAACAGTAGGTGGAGGCGTACCACGACGCGTCGCTTCCCGACCAAAGGCTGCAATCGCGCGAGGATGTGCCAAGAAGAACGCTGGCTCTTTCCATACTCTGGCGATCAATTCATCTAAATCATCAGGTGTTGGTGCGCCATTGCGTGGTTGTACTTTCTGCGCTGCTGCAACATTGTTTAACAAGCCATATTCTACATTGTTAATCAACTCACTTTCTTGACGCTCTTTAATCGTTTCGATAGTTAAACGTAATTGTTCGTGAATTTGGTTATGTGGGCTGCTGTATAAATCCGATACCCGTGTATGAATATCCAGTACGGTATTCACGGCGTTTAAACGGTATTCGCGACCCCATTCTTCATAATCTACGAAGGTTTGTGGTAATACTTTTTCATCCAGACTAGAGCAATCAACGGCAACGCTGGTTTCATTTTTAACTTTGTTGACGCGGTAAATACCGGCTTCAACAGGAACCCATTGCATTAAATGCACCAACCATCTAGGCGTGATGGTCGATAGCATGGGGACTGTTTTAGTGGCATTTGATAGCGTGCGTGCAGCAACATCGCCTAAGGCGGTATGGGCTTGATGAATATCAGTCATGGTGTTTTCCTCTTCTATTATTAATGTGATAAAGCGTGTTGATACTATGGGTTATCTTCTTTTTTAGTGAACTCAGTCATGCGTCAATTTTGGACAGATTTGAAAACTGCGGTTGGTTTTGCTTAAATACCTGCACCACCGTCGAATAATTCACTTCGAAAACTGGCTTGAGAAATATGGCTATAGGGTGGAACGCTGTGTGTTAACCAGACATTCCCGCCAATGGTCGAGCTGTGTCCGATAGTGATGCGTCCTAAAATGGTAGCACCTGCATAAATAATGACGTTATCTTCAACAATGGGGTGTCTGGCGTTACCTTTAAGTAACGTGCCATCCTCCGCTTTTAGAAAGCGTTTAGCACCCAAGGTGACGGCTTGGTAAAGCCGCACATGGTTGCCAATCACCGCTGTCTCACCAATTACGACGCCCGTGCCGTGATCAATAAAAAAACTTTTTCCAATTTGAGCGCCGGGGTGTATATCAATGCCTGTTGCGGAATGAGCCAGCTCGGTAATTAATCGCGCCACCATTGGCGCGCCAAGCATAAATAACACATGCGCTAGACGTTGATGAATAATTGCCGTAATGCCGGGGTAACAGACTAATACCTCATCAGGTGTTCTTGCTGCCGGATCGCCTTCGTAAGCCGCTTGAATATCGGTATCCAGTAAGATTCTTATTTCAGGTAGCTTGGCAGCAAACACGCGGGTAATTTCAATAGCTTGCTGGTGCGCAACGCGATCAATGCCGTCATGCCCTGAGACAAATTGCAATTCACGGCGAATCTGTTTGTACAATTCGCGAAGCACGGTATCTAGGGTATGTCCCACATAATAATCAATACCTTCCTCATTGAGATCGGGTAATCCCAAGCGATTGGGAAATAAAACCGCACTCAAATTATCCAGAATGGAACGTAATTCTTTACGAGAAGGCAGTTTTGGGGGTTTATCACGGCGTTGCCTTATTTCTAAGGATTGGACACGAAGATCCCTTAGCTGTTTTATCAGCGCGTCAATGCCCCAATCATAGCTATACAGCGTTAAATCATCTACCGTCATACCGTACCGCCCCCAGCATCAAAGACGCCTTCAAACAGTACAGAACTTAAATAGCGCTCACCTGAGTCCGGCAAAATGACCACGATGGTTTTGCCAAAGTGTTCCGGGCGTTTGGCAAGACGTACGGCGACTGCCACGGCCGCGCCACAAGAAATACCCGAAATAATACCTTCCTCGCGTGCCAGTCGTCGCGCATAAGCAATGGCTTCATCGTTGTCCACTTGCTCAATAGTATCGATTAAATCCAGTTCCAGTATTTTGGGAATAAACCCTGCACCAATGCCTTGAATTTTATGCGGCGCAGGTGCTAACGGTATGCCTGCACGCTGCTGACTGAGTACTGGACTGGCGCTAGGCTCAACAGCTACGGACAGAATGGCTTTGCCCTGAGTGTGTTTGATGTAGCGGGAAACGCCCGTGATAGTACCGCCCGTACCGACGCCAGAAACAAAAATATCAATCTTACCTTCTGTATCCTGCCAAATTTCAGGGCCGGTGGTTTGTTCATGAATCAGCGGGTTGGCTGGGTTTTCAAATTGTTGCAGTAAGACGTAACGCGCAGGATCGCTCGCAGCAATTTCTTCGGCTTTTGCTACCGCTCCTTTCATGCCTTTTGTGCCGTCAGTCAAAACAAGTTTTGCACCGTAGGCAACCAATAGCTTACGCCGTTCCAGACTCATGGTATCTGGCATGGTGAGGGTTAAAGGAATACCCCTAGCTGCTGCGACAAACGCCAGTGCAATGCCGGTGTTGCCACTGGTTGGTTCGACCAGCTCCTTACCCTGCGTCAGTAAACCGCGGCGCTCCGCATCGTTAATCATGGCCGCGCCGATGCGGCATTTCACCGAATAACCAGGGTTACGCCCCTCGATTTTTGCGAGAATAGTGGCAGGGGCATCATCGGTAATACGATTGAGTTTTACCAACGGTGTGTTACCAACTGCGTGTGAATTATCAATGTACCAGTGAGACATCGTCGTTCCTGTGTTTAAATTGCAAATCAGACGGCTTGCTTAAATTTTAGGCAAAAAAAAGCCAGTGACCCCAAAGGATGCACTGGCTTCCGGTTGTCCGGTCAGCTCGTCAATTTTGGTTAAGTTACATTATTTAGCTAGCGAATGTCAACGCAAATTACGCGTGATAGATAATGGCCATATGAAATTTATTTGAGTCTATGGGTCACTGTGACGCTGCTATAAACAGCCGCACTAGCAAATAAAACGTTAGAAAGAATAAATTCACCTGAAATAAAACTATATACGCCAGTCATAAATATCAGGCCCATAAAGACATCTTTATTAAAGTCATTCATTTTGAGTACCTTTTGATAAGTATTTAACATATTATTACTCTTTAAATAGTCGACACAGGTCGGATGTACCGCACCGTTTGGATAAGCGGGGCGGTGGCTGAATCATTGCGTCGACACAAGTATGGCTAGTGGCTTTCGATAATATTGCTCCTTATTTGTAACACGTAAGGTGATTATGTTAATCAACAGAAAATGGCTGATAATAACTGCCTTCCACCAGATCTACAGCATGGTCAATAGCTAATTTTTCCATCGATTCACCTCGAATATTCGACAGTAGAATTAACCCATTAATAGCGTCTACCCGTGCTTTTATTGCCTGTAGTTTCGCGCTAAAATCTGCGATGTTTTGTTTCTCTGCAACGGTATCGGTTGATATGCACACGAAATTTGGCGCTAACTTATGGATTGAATCGAGTAATTGACTGCTTTTATTAAACGCATTAAATCTAAGTCCTATTTGATAACCCCGTGAACGGTAGTTGTCGAAGCCTGTCTGTAATTCAGGATAATAGTGAGAAAAATACGTGTTAATACCGGTAACCAGTACAACATTATGGGTTTGCAATCCACACTTGGTAATGACTTCTTCGAAATAGGCACCGTGATCTTTTTTGATACTTAATATGTGTCTTGGGGCATGTGGATGGTGCGTGCTAATCGATCAAAATTAATAATTGAATCGAAATTGATATTATGGTCTTCAGAGTTTGCCAAGAGGCTTTCTATTTGCTGATGCTGTAACAATAAGGGATCGTATGTCGCAACGGTCAGTTGTGCGGCATAGCCACTAATGACATCCGGTTTATTGGGATTATGTAAGGGTGAGAATTTACTGTTGATACGGATAGGGCCAAATAAGCCACTCGCTAAACCATTCTCCAGCATAATGGGACGGAAACTTGAGTGGTGCTCTAAGCCGAATCGGTCATTAAAATATTCAACTAATTGTTGTAATGGCATAGTTTGTTCTCGATTTTTACGTTTAAAAAGACGTTTTTGTCTGAGTGATTTTTCTAAAAAAATGTGGCGAATTAAAATAATTCGCCACTTAGAAAATTCCATTTTTCGAGGGAGGAGGGAGCCTACAATCTATAGGTAACCAAGCACTAACAATAACAAAACCGATAAAGACGCTATAGCAATAAAATATCTTTACGTTGGGAAGTAGTTTAATAGAAGTCGCTAATATAAATAAAACGATATTATTAGATTGTTGTATCTAATAATAAGATATAGGAGAGGGGGTATCTGGGATTTATTTTGTGTGGCGGTAGATAGCACCCAATAATATTGGGTGCTTTTTTAGATGCTTTACGCGTGGTTGATTAGCAGGCGAGCAATCTGCCCACCTGCTAATTTAGCGATTAAAGTTGTGCCGGAAAAATCCCTGCTCTTAAGTTAGGATAGGCGGTAGCGCTTTGTTGCGCGGTATCGACCACTTGGATACTGTATTCGTTTTGACCTACGCCCCAGACCACAGGAATGGTTGATGTACCAAAACTGCCCGCTGCAAAGGGAAATGTAGCAACCCAGACTTGATCGCCATTATTAAGCACTTTTTTCTTTTCCAGTGCGATACTAAACAGGTTGTTTCCCGCTTGTTTTAACACAACATCCTGAATAGGAATGAGTCCGGGGCGGAGAATGGTGACAATATCAAATGAAGTGTCGCGAATGTCCACAACTGCAGGCGAGACGCCGGCCATAACGATTTGAGGTGCAACACGTTTAATGGTGCTATAGCTCAACACGTCATTTTTAGTCGTGTCCATATAGGCGGTTTGGCTAGGCGAGCTGCTGAACGTAATCAACGGAAATGGATTGCCATTAAAACCTTGTGCCTTATCACTGGCTTGAATTGAAAATTGATCTGCACCCGTTCCCCATTTGATGGGAAGGACGCCATTACCAAACGAACCAGCTTCAAATGCAAAGGTGTATTTCCAGAACTGATCACCGTTTTTAAGCGTATTAATCAGTTTTAATGAGTAGTTAAACAATGGGTTTCCACCCTGACCTTGACCAAAAGCCACTTTTTGTAGCGGCGCAGTACCCGGTCTAACCAACGCTAAAATTTCAAACGACGTATCACTGGCATCAATGATTGACGGTGAAACGCCGCTCATAATAACTTGTGGAATGGATCTGGCTGTATCGTTATAGCCGTAGGGCATTAGAAAGGGTTGAGGATTAACGGGAATCGCCGTGGTGTAATTGGTCACTTTTGCGATAGGGGTGGCGGCCGCTGATTTGGGTTTAGCCAGCACGGGCGAACTCACTACCGCAAGGGACAGCATGGCAGTCGCTAAGGGTATTAAGGATTTGGATAGTCGTTGTTTAGGCTTCATAATTTTCTCTTAAATTAATGGATATAAATTAAATGGTATTCTATTTTTATAGGGCTTGTGTTGCCAATGTGCATTGAGATGAGATAAAGATGCTTACGTTGAATAATAAAGCATGAACTGCGCCAATGTGTTTTGTTGCATGGGCTATCAGAGTATTTAATGGTTTTAAAATAATTAATAACTTTTTTATTAAGGTGTTACGTGTGGAACTGTCTTCGATAGAGATTAAAAGGCTATTCGTTTTTAAAAAGAAATACCCTGCAACATTTGTCAGTGATCATACCAAATTTGCGGGGTTTCATACCAAATTTGCAGGGTATATAAATTATTAAATCGTGCAAGTTTTCATTGAAGCAACCATTGAGGCATTATCTTAAACAGCTTGCAAGTATAGTGCAACAGCGTAGACCACAACTTCTGCTTAGACGCAGGGTAGCATATAAGGTAACCAATTGATATATAAGTAAAAACACTTGCAGATATATGCATAACTCAGATTGACTAATGTCTGCTGTGCTAGGCTTAATGCGCAAGAGTGTTAGAATGCACTCATGACGTTGCGTTGATACGCACGTATGAGTTTACGCTGTTTTATTCTTCAAGGATCACTATGCCTAAATTACTTAGAAAGATTCTCGGTTTATTGTTATTAATTACGACGATAGGTTTAGCCACTTGCCAATCAATGAGCAAAGCGGAGCCGAGCGCAGGGCAACCTGATTCAGCTCAGCTTCATTTTACATTGCCACACTAACAGATGTAGTGATTACTCACGCGAGCAACGAGATTTAACATGAATACACCCATCATCCACCGAACGCCGCAGCGATTTGTAAAAAAGCCGAGGTCTTGGTTTAGCAGTAACGGTTTTCTACTCTACATTTTACCCCTTGCGACCATACCCGCCACCATTACTGCGTTTGGTAAAGGTAATTTAATGGGTGTTATGGTTAATGCGGGTGGGTATGCGCTGTTTTTATTAGCGGCGTATTTATTACGTAATGGCTTGTTGGCAGAGGCTGCTTATGAGGCTAAACGTGTGACGCGAGCGCCTAAATGGCCGTTAAAAATCTTAGCAGCGTTTGTTGTTGCTTTTGCAACGATGGTGATTGCTTGGTGGGGGGCCGCGTATTCCTTTCCGATGGCGCTGGCTTTTGGCGGAGGGGCGTTGTTGGGCATGTATTTGAATTATGGTTTTGACCCGCGCGCTGAAAAAGGCAGCCTTGGCGGTCATGGCTACAGTACGGAAGAGATTAGGCAAACGATTGATGACGCAACCAGCGTTATTTTGATGATTGAAAATGCGAATAATCAAATCCGTAATACTGAATTTAACCAACGTATTGACCG
>JAPLRW010000124.1 GCA_026398935.1 Methylococcales bacterium | reverse complement strand
GGTAAGTATTTTGGTATTGTGATGGGCCTCACTTTCGCCTCATTGATCATGACCCAGCAACCTGCGATATTTGCAGGATTAATGTCGCGTTCTTACAGTTTTATCTCGGATGTCGGTTTGCCGGACATCTGGGTGATGGATGCCAAAGTGCAATTCATTGATGACATCAAACCCTTGCAGGACACAGAGCTGTATCGTGTACGCGGTATTTCAGGCGTGCAATGGGCGATGCCGCTTTACAAAGGGCTGTTAAAAGCTCGCCTGACGGATGGTACTTTTCAAACCTGTAATGTCATTGGCTTGGATGATACAACGTTAATTGGTGGGCCGCCGGTTATGTTGGCGGGGCGGGTTGAAGATTTGCGCCGTAGTGACAGTGTTATTATCGATATTGACGGCATTAAAGATAAACTGTCTAAACCTGCTGCGGGTTCTGACAGTAAACCCGTGTTGCTGAACGTGGGTGATAGCCTAGAGTTAAATGATCACCGGGCGATTATTGTTGGTATTGCTAAAGTCACCCGCACCTTTCAATCGCAACCCGTCGTATACACTACCTATTCCCGCGCAAAAAGCTACGCGCCCAAAGAACGTAAGCTGTTATCCTTTGTTTTAGTCAAAGCCAAGCAAGGTCAAAATCTTCAAGAGCTCACGCGGCGTATTCGTGAAACCAGCGGCTTGGCGGCTTACACGCAACAGGAGTTTATGGAGCTGACTTATCAATATTTTATGAAAAATACTGGTATACCGATTAATTTTGGGATTTCGGTGTTACTGGGGTTTATTGTCGGCGCGGCGATTGCGGGGCAAACCTTTTACAATTTTACACTGGAAAATCTCCGGCAATTCGGGGTGTTAAAAGCGATGGGGACGAGCAATTGGACGTTATTGCGTATGATTTTGTTGCAAGCGATTTTGGTTGGCACCATCGGTTACGGGCTAGGGGTTGGGCTAACGGCGTTATTTGGTTATGCCATGCGGAACACTATTTTAGCCTTTAAATTTCCGTGGCAATTGCTGGTGTTTAGTGGCGCGGGGGTTAGTTTGATTTGTGTGTTTGCGGCGCTGCTGAGTATACTCAAGGTCATTCGTTTAGAGCCTGCCATTGTTTTTAAAGGCTAAGTGATGGGGGCCAAACAAATGGCGGTGCATTGTCAGAATGTGATTAAAGTGTACACCACCGATCATCAAAAAGTCATCGCGTTGAATGGCATTAATCTGGATATTGCTCGAGGGGAGTTGATGATGCTGGTGGGGCCGTCTGGGTGTGGTAAAACCACCTTGATTTCGGTTATTGCGGGTATTCTTGATCAAGATGAAGGCGTGTGTGAATTGTTCGGTCAGAATCTACTGACCATGCGCAGTGCGGAGAAATTAAATTTTCGGGCAAAAAACATCGGCTTTGTGTTTCAGGCGTTTAACCTGCTGCCTTCGTTAAATGCGGCTGAAAATGTTTCCGTGCCGCTGATTATTAACGGCGTCAAGCGTAAAGAAGCGGAGCGTAAAGCGGTAGCGGTATTAGAACAAGTGGGGTTGGGTGAGCGGGTGAAGGCATTGCCCTCGCAATTGTCCGGTGGGCAACAGCAACGCGTCGCTATCGCTAGAGCACTGGTGCATAATCCGCGCTTAATCGTTTGCGATGAGCCTACCAGTGCGCTTGATCATGAGAGTGGGCGTAACGTCATGGCCTTGTTGAAAAATGTTGCGTTAGATAATGATCGCACCTTAGTCATTGTTACACATGATGCGCGGATTTTTGAATTTGCAGATCGGATTGCCCACATGGATGACGGGCATATTGTCAGCGTCTGTAATGCGCAGGCGTTGGCTTGAATGACGGCTAGCATGCCGTTTCGATGCATTGTGAACGCGACTGTTTTCCGGTAGATTTTCTTTTAACGTTATCCAACATCTCCCGCGCGAGGCGATATGCTGACTAAATACCTTCTTCCCTTGCTGGCTGCTTTAGGCTTTTTGTTTGCCTCTTACACGGTGGTGAGCAGCAATAAGCCTATGCCCATAGCGCCAGCGGTGGCTGAACCTGCTTCTGCACCGTTTAAAGCCTTTATTGCCGGGGCGGGTATTATTGAACCCAAAAGCCAGAACATTGCCATTGGTACCCCCCTGTCCCGTACCGTTACGGCTGTTGCGGTTAAAGTGGGGGATAACGTTAAAGCGGGCGCGCCGCTGTTTTCTTTAGATGATCGTGATATTCGTGCAGAATTAGAGGTTAAGCTGGCGGATTTGGCCAAAGCGCAGGCAGATTTTAATGTTGCCAAGGCGACTTTAAACGATACGCAAAGCTTAAGTAATTTAGCGGAAGCTGTCACCGATAAACGGGCGATTAGTCAGGAAGAATTATTAAAAAGACGCAACGCTTTGCAGATTAATAAAGCCCGGCTGGACAGTGCCAAGGCTTTGATCATGCAAGCAGATGCCAGTGTTAATAACACTGAAACCACCTTGGAAAGACTGGTGATTCGCGCGCCAACCAATGGTGAGGTATTGCAAGTTAATCTGCGTGCGGGTGAGTTCGCTCAAGCGGGGGCATTAAACACCCCTTTATTGGTGCTGGGTAATCTGGATGCATTACATGTACGTGTGGACATTGATGAAAACGATGCCTGGCGATTTAACAAAGCCAGTAAAGCGGTCGCTTACTTAAGAGGTAATCGTAATGTTAAAGTTGAGCTAAGCCTCGCTTACGTTGAACCGTATGTTATTCCCAAAAAATCATTAACTGGGGACAGCACCGAACGGGTGGATACGCGGGTATTACAGGCGCTGTATCGTTTTGAGCGGAAACAATTGCCAGTCTATGTTGGGCAGCAGATGGATGTGTTCATTGAGGCGCAAGATGACACATTACCGCCCACCGTAACGACTCCGCCTGTGGCAACGGACGCTGCGTTATGAGCGGGCGTGGCATTCCGTTCGTGGCACTGCTTGCGCTGTGCAGTTGTGCGGTTGGGCCTGACTACCACCGCCCTCAGCTGCCCGTTCCGTCAGCGTGGCATGCACAGAAAACTGTCGCATCAAAACCCGCACAGCCTGACGCGTGGTGGCAAGGCTTTCATGACCCGTTATTGAATCAATTAATGCTTGATGCGTTGGCCAGTAATGTAGATTTGCGCCTCGCATTGGCGAGAATTAAAGATATTCGTGCGCAACATGCCGCGACAATGGCTGCGGGTTTACCCACCCTTACCGCCAAAAGCACGCTCAGCCGCCGCTTTAATAATTCTTCCGGTGCGTCACAACCGGGCGGCAGCAATTCCAGTGGTGGATTGGGCGTGGGTAATCAGGTCATTAATATTTTTCAATTGGGTTTTGATGCGCAGTGGGAGTTGGATTTTTTTGGGGGTGTTAGGCGTGCCATTGAAGCGGCTGATGCAACCTTGGACGCGGAAGTGGAAAGTAGTCGGGATGTCACCGTTACTCTTTTAGGTGAAGTGGCGCGTATATACATTGAACTGCGAAGCAATCAATGCTTATTGCGTATTACCCATAAGAATTTAGACGCACAACAAGACACGCAACACCTTACGGTCGTTCGGCAACAATCAGGCTTGGCCACCCAGCTAGAGGTGGCGGAAGCCGACGCGCAAGTCGCCGCAACGCAAGCGCAACTACCCGACTATGAACGCGCGGTGCAGCAAGCGATGTATGCGCTGAGTGTTCTGGTTGGTCGAGAACCCGCTGCATTGGCGGCGCGTCTTGAAACACCGGGGGGAATTCCTGTGTTAGCCAGCGTGGCTATCCCGGATTTGCCGTCTGAATTATTAAAGCGTCGCCCGGATATTCGCCATGCTGAACGGCAAATGGCGATTGCTAATGCGCAGATCGGCATTGCCACGGCGGAACTCTATCCAAAAGTGAATCTAGCGGCTTTTTTAGGCTTACAGAATATGAACATTACCGACTTCACGCCCATTGGAAAATCCTGGTCTGCCGCTTCATCATTGAGTATGCCTATTTTCAATTGGGGCAAACTCAATGCCAATATTAAAAGCAAAGAAGCGCAATCTGAACAAAGCTATCTGGCGTATCAAGCAACTATTTTAAATGCGTTTAAAGAGGTGGAAGACGCACTTATTACGCGAGTTAAGGAACAGCAGCGCAATAAAGCTATCGTGCAACAAGTGGCTGCTAATCGGTTAGCGGTAGAGTTAGCTGAGGAACTGTATCAAAAAGGTTTAACGGGTTTTATCAATGTTCTGCAAAATCAACACGCGTTGTATCAAGCCGAAACGAATTTAGCGGGCAGTGATGCCAAACTCTCCACCACGCAGGTGGCGTTATATAAAGCCTTAGGTGGCGGATGGCAAGTGGCTGGAAAGCCGTAATACCTTAAAAACAACCGAAAATTTGACCACGTTTGTGGTGCGTCCGTCGAAGCATGAATGGCTTAAGCGTGTGTCGGCAATAGTTCAACAGCAAAAGGTAGAACGTGAGTATTATCAACACAGCAAAACGTGCGCTGCAGTTAGTGCGCATTGGACGGGCAGTAAAAATATTGCAACAGCCGCAAGATGAGATGGAGCGCTTATTGGCTAAACGTGCGCTAGCAGGATTATTAGCCGATGCGCGCGGCATCAGCATGAAAATTGGGCAGCTGTTTGCCGGTACAGACGGCAGTACGCCTTTTCAAGAACTGGTTACAGGCATAGAACCGTTGCCGCTTAGTATCCTGATTCCCTTGTTGGAAGGTGAGCTGGGGCAGCCTGTTAAAGCCGTATTTCGGGTGATTGATGAAGCCGTTGCTGCGGCATCACTGGGGCAAGTGCATTTAGCGGAACTGCTCAACGGTGACAAGGTTGCGGTAAAAATTCGTTACCCCGATATTGCCGATGCGGTGGATGCTGAATTGCGTCTGGTCGGCTTGATGCCGGGTATGGGGCCCGTTAGTCGCTGGGGCTTTGATCTGGATGGCTATAAAAAGAGCCTGCGTGACAATATGCAGCGTGAGCTTGATTACCGCTCGGAAGCGCAGCGGCAGGCTTATTTTGCGCGTACTGTGCAGGTTAAAGGCTTACATGTGCCAGCGGTGTATCTGGATTTATGCCGCGAACGGTTGCTGGTGCAGAGTCGGGCGGAGGGTGTATTCATTGATGCGGCCAGTCATTGGCCTGAGAAAGATCGGCTGTCGCTGGCTCAAACGCTTACTAGGACGCTATTCACCAGTTTATTTGTTGCGGGTGAAGTGCATGGTGATCCACATCCGGGCAATGTGTTTTATAGCTATGATCAATACGGTCAGCCGTTAGTGAGTTTGCTGGATTACGGCTGTACTATTAGCGTTAGCGAGTCGCGTCGTATGGCCTTGCTGAAACTAATTATTGCTTGTCGTGAACGCCGCGCGATTAAACCGCTGGATTGTTTTACGGCATTGGGGTTTGACAGCAAAAAATTGATGCCGATTAGTGGCGCTTTACCCGCTTTATGCCAGATATTATTTCGGCCTTTTTTAGTTAATCATGCGTTCAATCCTGAACAATGGCAGTTAGCGCAGGCGTTTAATGATCTATTGGGGGATTACCGCTGGTGGTTTCGATCAGCAGGGCCTTCCGATCTGTTTTTACTCATGCGTGCCTTTCAAGGGCTTATTCAGCAGTTACAGCAGCTAAACATTAGATTGCCGTGGTGGTCGTTGTTACAAGAAACACTGGGACAGGCGTTAATGCAGCAAGCCATAGACTACCCATTGCCTCATATTGAATCGACGTCCATGACTACCGGCCTCAGCTTTGATCAGCAAGCGACTAAGCTTTGCGTCTGCGTAACCGAAGACGGTGCGCCGCGGGTGTCAGTGAGCATGCCTGCCGAGGCAGTATTAGAGCTAGAGCAGCTTATTCCTGAAGAGGTATTGGCGAATATTAATCGGGCAGGGGACATTGACCTTAAACAGTTGGGCGCGTCGCTGCGTGCTAATGGCATTACTCCACAAACATTATTTGTTTTTGAAGACGGTAGCAAGTTATATCGGGTTTGGCTGGAGTAATACATCACTTTACTTGTTTGTCTAACGGCGTCTGAAAATGTAAAATCATTTGTATAATAATTTTTTGATAGACCAAGATAAGCTGTTGGAGCTTAACGCTATGCACATTGAACACGTAAAACAGCGCTTGCCCCGTTCACCGGTCTTTTTAATCGATCAGCAACGGGTGCAGGATAATCTGCAACAGTTAGCCGTGTTAAAAAAGCACAGTGGCTGTAAGGTGCTGTATTCCATTAAGGCGTTACCTTTAGCGAGTGTCATGCGCTGGACGACGGCGGTAGTGGATGGTTTTTCGGTCAGCTCGTTATATGAAGCCCGTCTGGCACAGGCGGTGTTAGCCGGGCAGGGCAGTATTCACCTGACTACGCCAGGTCTGCGTGCCGAGGAATTGCCGGAATTAATGCAGCTTTGTAGCCATATTAGTTTTAATTCGCTTAATCAATGGCAGCGTTTTTCCGAGCTACCGTCGGCAGCGGCATCATTGGGTTTAAGGGTTAATCCTAAGTTAAGTTTCGCGCCGGATGTGCGTTTTGATCCCTGTCGCTTGCACTCTAAATTGGGGATTGATATTC
>JAPLRW010000231.1:8217-20689 GCA_026398935.1 Methylococcales bacterium | reverse complement strand
TGACCGCTGCCAAGGCAACTTTCGCCTTTTCTGCACTTGTAAAAATCTTCCGTTTGTTCTCGCTCATTGTTAACCCTTTTCCATGACAGGGTATAGCTTAAACTATTGTCCTGATTTCGGGGTCCACTATAATATGCAAACCAACGCCCACAAATAAGTGAACCCTTCCATTTCGCTTTTAATGCGGCATCACCGAACATCGAGCTAATCAAGGTTTTATTACGCCATCAGGGACTAACCATGCTTTTCAACACTGGGCAGACATATTACTAACGATACCTAATGACGGCAACGGATAATACGGGACTATTTATTATGGTAAATAATGGGCTTTTCAAGCAACAAAGATAGTCAGCCAGTATTACGCGGTGTTAGTAAAATAGGTCTATTATGATGCTGATAAATTCTGTACCGATACTCAAAAATAGGGGCACAGGGTAACGTCAATTTTTAACGGTCTATCGCCAAATCGCCAAGCGTGCCATTGTCGCCAGTGGCGCACTACAGTTGGGTTGACTTTATCCAAAAAAACCTCTTTTGGTGGAGGCAAGGATATAACCTACTCTGTAAGATTCATTATTTCACTGGCACTCACTACCTCCATTGCCATATCTGCCAGTTTACGCCGCTGATCACGGGCGGTTTTTCGTAATAATTCAAACGCCGCTTTACGGCTAAGCCGGTATTGCACCATGGTAATACCGATGGCAACACTGATGTCTCGCTCATTGTCGAGTGCGTTGAGTAACTGCTGCTCTGTTGTCCGCATTCCCTGTAATTCTGCTGCACGCGCTAAAGCCGCCTCAATAGCCGGAACCAATTGCGGCGTATCAATCGGTTTCACCAAGTAGCCAAGCGCACCAAAAATAGCGGCTTTTTCGACAATATCATGATCGTTGTAAGCCGTTAATAACATAAACGGAATATGGTCGAACAAGCGCAGTCGCTCAGCAAGCGCTAGGCCGCTCCTGCCAGGCATCCTGACATCAAGAATAATCAGATCTGGGCGTTCACCACTGGCCAATAAAGCTTCCGCATCATCCGCAGATTCTGCGGTAGCCACGTTATAGCCAGCAGCAATTAGTCCTCTAGCAAGGGTTACTAGTACAAGACGATCATCATCGACCAGTAAAAGATTGTGTTTGTTATTAAGCGTCATGTTCATGTGTGCTTGATTCCAGATAAATAATAGGGGACTTTAGTTCAAGCGTAGTAACAACCCTGTTATCTTGTTGCGTCAAGGATAACAGGGCATCTTTTAGGGGTAATAACGCCGTAACCAATTGTAATCCTATGCCTAAGCCGTTAATAGCGCCGAGCATAAAGTCAGCTTTTAGCAAGCCGGGATTATGCATAACCAGCGTTAATGCAGCATGGTGTGGATTACAGCTGAGCGTAATGCTCACGGGTTCGTCAGAGTTACTGTGTTTAATGGCATTAGCGGTTAATTCATTCAATACTAGCGCTAAGGGTACCGCTTCTACTTCAATAATGATATAGGGTGGGCAGGTCTTTGGGATAGTGACACGAATACTTTTTTTCCATAGCGATTCAATGCCAGCAGCGATGGCGAGCACTAGTTCGCCTACATGTACCTTCGAGTTGACGGCTCGACCTTGTAAACCATAAATAACCGAAATACTATGTACTTGGCTAATAGCCTGATTAATGGGATTCGCCGTTTCAGGGTGTTCTTGAGCAAAGTGGCGTAATACCCCCGTAATGCCTTGAAGATTGTTTTTGATGCGGTGGTGTATTTCGCGTACGAGTGCATCACGGTGTATCTTCTCTCTTTCTAAGCGTTGCTTTTCGAAACGGTTTCGATCGGTAAGGTCAATAAAAACATTTTGCACTACATTTCGGTCGCCAAATGCAACCAGTGTGGATCGAATTTCGACATCCACTACTTGACCATTTTTGCAAAGCAGCTGGGTCTCAATAGGTAAAATGTGCTTATGGCTTGAACAAGCGTCAAAATATTGTTGGATCTTAATTCGTTCAGTATCCGGGTGAATATTGACCACGTTCATTTGGAGCATTTCATCCAAATCGTAGCCTACTAACAGCAGTCCGGCTTGGTTAATTTCCTCCAGATTACCCTGTGTATCCGTGATCATAGTGGCATCACGCGCACTCTGTAACAGTACACGATAGCGGTGTTCACTGTCCAGTAGTAAGGCTTCAATCTGCTTACGCGCGGTGATGTTACGACAAGAACCGAAAACACTTCCGTCTGCGAGCACGGTGCCGTTGACATCGACGGGGATCAACCTGCCATCCTTAGCCTTGATCAATGCCTCAAACTGCAATGATCCGGTTGTCAATAAGGTATTAAATAGCTGCAAGATCTCTGGTAAATCTTCACTTGAAAAAGTATCGGGTATGGCCATATTCAATAGCTCATCCCGCGTGTAACCCAGTAATGTGCAGGCTTCTTGGTTAACGTACCGATAGCTTCCCTGTTGATCGGTGATGAATATTGCATCTGCCGCGCCTTCCAGAATAGTCGTCATTTTTTTTTCATTCTGCAACAGCGTGTTTTCCACCTGCTTACGTTCAGTAATGTCGCGGATAATGCCGATAAAATTAGTCAATTGACCGTTTGTATCGAACACGGGCGAAATACTTAGATCATTCCAGAAAGTACTGCCGTCTTTACGGTAATTAAGTATCTCGCCAGAGAATTCGATGGCATTATGCATGGCGCGATTTAGCGCCGTTACTGTTTGTGAATCGGTTAATACGCCTTGGAGTAAGCGACTGGTGGTAAGTCCTATTATTTCCGATTGTGAATAACCGGTTATCGAAGTAAATGCGTTATTCACTGAGAGAGTATGCCAGTTAGCATCGGTAATAAGTACACCTTGAGAAATAGCTTTTAACGCGTGATCGCTAATCCGCAGTTTATTCTCCGCTTGTTTACGCTCCGTAATATCATTCAGCATGATGCGTATTTCAAGCGCGTTATCTGTTTCATCCCGTGCAACAGTGGCAGTTAGATGCACCCAAAAATGCGTACCGTTTTGTTTCCGCATGCGTAACTCACAGGATTGTGATATACCGGTTTTAATGAGTTGATTACAGTGCAGGTAGTAGGTATCTTGGTCTTGCTTGAGGATAAAGCGGGAGATAGGCTGCTGTATCAGCTTGTTACGCGGTACGCCCAACAGCGTTGCGGCAGTAATATTGGCCTGCAAAATTAGCTGTCCTTTGTCGTTAAGGGTGCAATAGCTCACGGGTGCCAAATCATAGAGGTCAACATAGCGGGCCCGTGCGCTATCCAGCTCCAGATAGGCTCGACGCAACTCGTCATTCTGCATCTCCAGTTCTATTTGGTGGGTGTGTAACGCTTGTAAAATCTGCTGAACGTCTTCGGGTTGTGCGTCTGGCTTGGGTGAATTGTCCTTATTTTGCATGGTACGCGTCCATTGTCACTATCGCTAAAGCGGCCAATGTCAACAAATCACCGATGAATCAGTGCTTTTGCGCTATTATTCACATCCCGGCGTTCTGGATTCCGGCAATCCCTGCCGGAATGATGTACTAAGGCTTGTTTGGCTATTTATGGAACAGTTTGCACCTTTCGTGGCGTCCCATCGCATCATTACTGCGTACTTAAATAACTTTTGAGAACTGTTGCTGCTTTTTCGCTAAATACTGATCAAAAACCATGCAAATATTACGAATTAATAATCGACCGGCGGGCAATACCTCAATCGCTGTAGCACTGACCTTCAGCAAACCATCCGCTTGCATAGGCGTGAGTAAGCTAAGTTCTTGCGCAAAATAATGGTTAAAAACAATTCCGTGACGTTGTTCGATGCTCGAAAAGTTTAAATTAAAATGACAAATTAATTGTGTTATCACATCACGGCGGATGATGTCATCGTTGTTTAGCTCCACACCTTTGAATACGGGCAACTTACCTTGCTGGATACGCTTATTGTATTCGTCCAGATTTTTGACGTTTTGGATGTACGCATCCCCTACCCGTCCAATTGACGTAATGCCTAATCCCACCAAGTCGCAATCGGAGCGCGTGGAATACCCTTGAAAATTTCGATACAAATGCCCTTCGCGTTGTGCAATAGCCAGCTCATCATCGGGCTTGGCAAAATGATCCATGCCGATATAAACATACCCCGCCGCACTAAGCTTTTCGCCGACCATTTGCAGAATGGCTAATTTAACCTCGGCACTGGGCATATCTGCATCGTTAATCTGCCGCTGGGTTTTAAAACGATTAGGCATGTGCGCATAATTAAACACCGAGAATCGGTCAGGTGCTACCGCCAGTACTTTATCGAGGGTTATGGCAAAGCTCGCCACGGTTTGTAACGGTAAACCGTAGATTAAATCAATATTGATGGAGCGAAATCCTTCGGCACGAGACGCTTCTAGCACAGCAAAAGTTTGTTCTTCACTTTGCAGACGATTAACGGCTTTTTGGACGGCAGGATCAAAATCTTGCAAACCTAAACTGATACGGTTAAAGCCCAGCGCACGTAATTGTTTAATGGTTTGACTATTGGTTTCTCTGGGATCGACTTCTATAGAATATTCACCGCTATCATCATCCACTAAGGAAAAATGTTGCCGCGTGACATCCATCAAGGTTTGCATCTGCTCGTAGTTTAAAAACGTCGGTGTGCCGCCGCCCCAATGCAACTGATTTACAATACGAGTGCTATCAAACAAGTCACCCTGTAGCGCAATTTCCCGGTATAAACTCGCGAGGTAAGGCTCCGCATGTTGGCGATTTTTAGTGACGATTTTATTGCAAGCACAATAAAAACACACGGTGTCGCAAAAGGGTATATGAAAATACAATGATAAAGGCCCGCCTTGCGCATTGGATGTAGCAATGTGTTGGCGATAATTTTCCTCGGTGAACCCTTCATGTAATTCTAAAGCGGTTGGGTATGAGGTATAGCGAGGGCCGGCTTTATCGTAGCGATTGATAAGCGCAAGGTCGAATTGTATTGATTGATCCATCATGTTGTTCAGTTAGTGGGGGTGATTAATACTATTTTGGGTAAATAAGCCATTCAGAAACCGCTTATAAGCCAATGTGCTATTTGAATAATATCACCTTATCATGGTTAACTCGACCGCAGTGTTTTTCTTTTAATTAAAAAATACACCACTGGGATCACGACCAATGAAAACAGCGTCGAGGCCAAAATACCAAATATAAAGCTCCAGGCCAAACCGGAAAAAATAGGATCCAATACGATAATGGCTGAGCCAAATACAGCAGCAGCAGCGGTTAAAAAAATAGGCGTTAAACGGGTTGCGCCTGCTTCAATGAGCGCTTCACTTAGGGTTGTTTGCTCATCCCTATTATAGGTACGTTCGATAAAATCAATGAGGATAATAGAGTTACGCACCACGATACCCGCGAGAGCAATCATGCCTATCATCGCCGTGGCGGTAAAGTAAATAGGCGTGGCATAACCTGCCACGGGTTCGGTAAATACATTAAGCAACCAAAAGCCGGGCATGATACCAATCACCGTTAAAGGGATGGCGATCATCATCACTAACGGAATCCCTAATGAACCTGTTTGCCCAACCAGCAATACATAAATCATCACCATCGCCGCGGCAAAGGCCAAGCCTAAATCTCGAAACACATCCACGGTAATTTTCCATTCGCCCTCCCCGGCCATTTCATAACGAAAGCCCGCGGGCAGTGGTTTTGCATCGAGTATGTCAAATAAATCCAGAATCGCATCGACCGGGCTACGCCCCGCCATTTCAGCGGTGACGTACGACAGTCTTTGTAAATTTTTATGATAAATAGTTTGTTCACCCGCAGTTTCCACCATACGACCAATTTCACTGAGCGCAATTAGCTGTCCTGTGGCATTTTTAATGCGCAGTGCTAATAAGTCAGGCGTTGATGAGCGCACCGCTCTGGGTAATTGCAGCAATATATCCAATGATTTTCGTTCACTGGCAATATGCACGCTGCCGACCACATTACCTTGCAACGCCATTTGCACCGTTTGCGCTACTTGCGCGGCCGTAATGCCTTTTAACGCCGCTTTTTCATGATTCAATTGAAACAGCAAACGGGTTGTGTCAGCATCGACCAGATCATCAATATCAACGATGCCTTTCGTTTGTGTGAACGCGGCTTTAACCTGATTAGACGCATGGATAATATCCGTGTAGGAGGCTTCCGGTGAGCCGTATATTTCTGCCACGACAGTCGATAACACTGGAGGGCCTGGCGGCAACTCAACAATTTTGACATTGGCGGTGTATTGTTTTGCGATGCGTTCAATGTCAGGACGTATGCGTAAGGCGATGGTATGTGATTGTTGTTCGCGCTGTTCCTTGTCAATCAAACTAATTCTCACTTCCCCTTGATAGCTGTTTTGGCGTAAGTAATAGTGCCGCACCATGCCATTAAAATCCATTGGTGCGGATAATCCCACGTAGCTTTGGTAATCGGTCACTTCATTCACCGTGGCTAAATAACGGCCTAACGCAGTGGCGACTTCATCGGTTTTTTCCAGCGTTGAACCTTTGGGCATATCAATGACCAGTTGCAGCTCATTTTTGTTATCAAACGGCAATAGTTTTAATGGCACGGTACGCGTCACGGCCAGTAGCGTTGCGCCAAAAAAGGCAATAATAACCAGGAATAAAAAAATCCAAGCGCGCTTAGGGCTGGCAATTAACGGCGCTAAGGTCGCCCTATAAAGTCTGTAGCTAGCACTTTTTTTAAGTTCAAACGGTGCATCATGGCTTTTGCCGTAATCGCCTTTTAATAGACGGTAACTCGCCCATGGAGTAACCGTGAAGGCAATGATTAACGACATTAACATCGCAATAGGGACATTAAACGCCATCGGTGCCATGTAGGGGCCCATCATGCCGGTAATATACAGCATAGGAATAAAGGACAGAATAACGGCGAAGGTTGCCAGAATAGTAGGCGGCCTGACTTCATCCACTGCGGTTAACAGCGCTTGTAAAGGCGGCTGTTTGCGTAATTTGTAATGCCGATGAATGTTTTCGACATCGACAATCGGGTCATCCACTAACAGCCCTAGGGCTAAAATCAGCGCAAATAAAGTCACGCGGTTAATGGTGTAACCGAAAATGAGATCACACAGCAAGGTAATGGCGAACGTCATCGGTACGGCAATGGAAACGATCAGTGATTCTTTAAAGCCTAAACTCAAGGCCAACAGTACAATAATAGTAACAACGGCAATGCCTAAATGTTTAACCAGTTCGTTGACTTTATGATCAGCCGTTTCGCCATAGTTGCGCGTAACCGTCATTAACACGTCATCCGGTATCAATGTGCCCTGTAAGCGGGTTGCAACAGTAATGACGTCTTCTGCGACACTGACCGCATTACTGCCTTTGCGTTTGGCAATAGCAATCGTAACCATTTCGCGCTCTTCACCCGCGCCAGGTAACGTGTGCGGGCTTCCGCCAAGGTTACGCATATGCGCTGCCGCTGGGCCAAAGCCGATACGCGTATAGTGTTTAGGGTCTTCAGCACCGTCGATTATCTCTGCCACATCCCGCAAATACACTAACCGACCATTCACATTTTTTATCACTGTTGCTGCAACGTCGTCCGCTGTGGTGAAAAAAGCGCCAGCCTCCAGAATAATTTCCCGTCCAGCCTGCTCAACCGTTCCGGCTTGTACATTACTATTGCTGCTGTTTAATGCCTGTTGAATATCCAATAAGCTGGTATTTCGCGCCGCCAATTTAACGGGATCTGGAAAAACAGAAATCTGGCGTTTAGCGGCACCAACAACCCAGCTTTTACCGATGTCAGTCGTGGTTCTTAAGCGCTCAATGAGTTCATCGGCAAGTCGGCGCAGTGCCATTGAATCGGTGCTAGCCTGCTCAGCTGACAAGGTTAGCGTCACAATCGGTACATCGTCGATCTCCACCGGTTTAACGATCCAACTGGTTACACCCGCGGGGATACTATCCTGATTAGACTGCAATTTATCGCGGGTTTTAATAACACTATTTTCACGATTTTCACCTACAAAATAACGCACGGTTACGATAGCCTGACCCGGTTGCGAGGCAGAATAAACGTATTCAACACCATCAATTTGGCTTAATAATACTTCTAGCGGCGTGGTCACCCGTTTTTCAACTTCTTCACTGCTTGCACCCGGATACTGTACGAACACATCCATTACTGGCACGATGATTTGCGGATCTTCTTCACGTGGGGTTAAAACCAGTGCAGCAGCGCCCGCCAGCAATGAAATAATGAGGAACAACAGAGACAGTTGTGAGGTCGTAAATAGCCTAACAATACTGACCGTCAGGCTATCTTTAGCGGGGCTTTCGTCAGGATTGCTGCGCATGATTATTGTCCCGTAATTCCTGCGTCTACCTGATTATCCCGGCTGAGCATAATCGTTTCGCCTTCCCGTAGGCCAGACAAGACTTCCACTTGCTCGCCTTGCTGCTTACCCGTTCGGATATGCCGGGTAAAGAATTGCTTATTAATAACCACGTTAACCGCTTCCAATTGACCGTAGTGTATAACCGCACGCGCTGGAATAAATACCGCGGCTTGTTGTTCTGTACAACTCAGCTCCAGCCAGGCAAATTGTCCCGGTTGTAAGCTGGGTGTTGCAGGTAACGCTGCTTTCAGTAATTGCATACCGGTTTGCCGATCCACCTGCGGAACAATTTCATCCACTTTTGCCGATAACCGCGTTGCGAGAGCGTCAATGCGTACCGCTACCGTTAAGCCCGGCTTAATCCGTTTGGCGCAATCACTGGGTATAGCAACTTCGATGCGCAAATCATCAGGCTTAAGCATAGTCAGTACCGGATCACCCGGCATGCCCATATCACCCGGTTCTTTTAAGCGTTCGGCAACAATGCCGTCAAACGGTGCGATCAGTGTATTTTCGCCCAGTCCAACGCGAATTTGTTCCACATTATCGGCTGCTTGTTTTACCGCTGCTTGAGCGATTTGCGCTTGTGCTAACGCGGCTTCATGACTGGCACGCGTTGTTGCTTCGTGTGCATACAGCGCTTGGCTGCGTTGTGCATCCCGTTGCGCTTGCGCTGCGCTGGTTTTTGCGGCATTTAGTGCTGCATCGGCGGCATTTAAACTGGCATTGATTTGCCGTTGATCCAATTGCGCGATGATCGCCCCTTTTTTAATCTTGTCGCCGTTATTCACGGTGATACTTAAAATACGTGCGGTTATTTTAGGGGAAATATTAGTAATGGTACGAGATTGCACCACACCGGGCCAGGATTGGCTATTATCTGCGCGCTGTTTTTCAACGCGCAAAACGGTTGCGTTAGCCGGAAGTGTTTTTTCAGCGGTAACGGTGTTTCCGGGCGTCACTTTATGTTCGCCACCCATTAAGCCTAAGGCCGCTAAGATCAAGAGTAATAAAGCAACAATAGCGCCGAGCGCGCCTAGGACTTTAGCGTATGGGGTATTAACAGACATGTTAGTTCCTTTATTTCCAATATCCTACGGCTTGATTTAAATTGGCTTCCGCACGTAAAGCATCATAACGCGCCGCGATAACACGCGAATGCGCCTGATCGCGTGCCACTTCCGCCTCTATATAACGCGTCACCGTTTCAACACCGGCGTTACGTTGTTCGTTAACCAAACGCAACGCTTCTTCTGCAGCAGTAACAGCATTCGCGGTAACATCCAGACGGGCTAACGCGCTATTAAGGTGTAAATGTGCCGTTTTAACCTCATTTTCAATGCTCAATTGTACGTTTTTAACCGACATCTGCGCTTCAGTGAGCTGGCTTTGAGCTTTATTGATGCGTTCACTGGTCGCGAAGCCTGAAAAAATGGGCATTTCAACGGTGACACCAGCGGTGACATTATCGCGATTAGTCGAATACGCTAAATCTTTGCTGTCCGAACCATAACTGACATAGGCATCGGCTTTGGGTAAATGTGCGCCCTGCGCAGCTTTAAGGTGTTGCTCGGCAATCGCAACGTGTAACGCGGCGGCCTGTACTTCTGGGCGCTGTGCTAAAGCTTGCTCCAGTAATGTCGTAAAAGAGGGGCTCTTAGGCGATACTGTCCAAACGGATTTTTCTGCAATGGCTAGGGGATCATTGACAGTTAACCCCAACAAAGTTTTAAGAGCGGTTTTAGCCAGATCAATGCCATTAGCGGTTTGAATTTCGGCATCCTGCGCTTCAGACAGTTTTACACGTAAGGATAATAAATCTGATTTTAACAACGTGCCTGCATCAAAACGAAACTGACTTTGCTTCAGCTCACTTTGTACCGCGTTAATAGCGCGCTCCGCAATAGCATGCGCTTCTTGCGCGGCCAGAATGGCGTAAAACGCCGAGGTAACGGCTTCGATTAATTGATTGCGCGTTGCCGAGTCTTGCAACGCGACACCAGTAACACCTAGCTCAGCCGCTTTACTGAGTGCCGTATCTTGTCCACCGTTGTACAGCGAATAACTCGCCATCACTTCTGGACGGTAATTATTCACTCCCCCCGGGTGGTTAAAATCAGTACCACTAAAGTTTAGACGGCGTTGCGCGATGATCATGCCAAAAGCACGCGAGGGATTATCGCTGTATTCATAAGTAAGGCGTGAAGTCACTTGCGGATAAAAACTGGCTTTAGCTATCCCTACTTGTGCTTGTGCTTGCTGAATACGTTCATGCGTCATTTGTAGATTGGGATTATTTTCTAAGGCATAATCAACCGCTTGCTTAAGTGTGTAAGCCGCTGCAGGCTCCGAATTAGCCGCAATGGCAACACTGGTGCTACCCAGAAGCATTAATAACGCAATATGCAGAAGTTTCGATATAGTTAACATGGCGTTATAGTAATGTTGGGCTTATTATTACGAATATTAGGATTCTATCATATAAGCGATTTATTACGTAGCAACCTATTGATAATAACATCTCCGTAATGGTATAAAAGCGCCTCCTTAGCAGGTTTTATCATTTACCGTTAGAATGCACAGCCCGGTTTAAAACCAAGGCGTTTTAAGATAATGGCCATTGGACAAAAACCCGTAAAAGCAGATTGCAATAAATTTGCACCGACAAAAGCTGTCACCCATAACCAGTTTGTAGAGTGAAGCTGCGCTAATAACAGGCTTATTAGAATAAATAAGCCCGCTGCCGCTAAAACAATGCGATCAATAGTCATGTTATTCTCCTTTCAGGCGTACGACGCCTAATAATTTCAGCATGAGCTTTTCATAATAAGGTTCGCTAATCCCTTTTCTGACTTTGCGCATGAAATATTTTTCGAAACCGATTTTAGCCAAATGTACCCAGCGCCCTTCAGCAGACCAAGTAGCATTACGCGGCGGTATTTGTGGTATAGCCAAGAACGCTACACCGGAATCGCCAAAGTCGGCTAGACACAATGCATTCAAGGTTGCTTTTGCGGAAGGTGGTTTTCCAGCCAGTTCATTGGCAATGTTATGTGCCGCCGCTGTCACCATGGATTCAATCATATAGCCTGTTTTTGGTGTACCGACGGGCAACGGCGTTACTTCAACGGGCGGAATAGCCACGCACACGCCGACCGCATAAATATTTTTAAACGTCGGATTGCGTTGATAGTCATCAACTTTAACAAAACCGCGCGGATTAACCAGTCCATCGACCTTAACGTGCCGCACCGCATCAATGCCAGTAAATGCGGGCAGCAGCATTGCATGCTTAAAGGGTAACTCATGTTTTTTCTTATCGTTGCCGTCCTCATCTACCTCAGTGACAAACAGCATGCCCGCCGTCACTTTATCGACTTTGGCATTGGTTATCCATTTAATGGTTTTATCGCGTAAGGCACTTTCAAGTAAGCCTTTGGTATCACCCACACCGCCTAAACCTAAATGACCGATATACGGCTCGGAGGTGACAAAGGTCATGGGCACTTTATCGCGTATTTTTCGTCGACGTAATTCCGTTTCAAGTACCATAAGGTATTCATAAGCCGGTCCAAAACAAGATGCCCCCTGCACTGCCCCGATAACAATAGGCCCTGTATTTTCCAGAAGTTTCTCCCAATCTTGCGCAGCAATAGCGGCATGGTCAACATGACAGATTGACGATGTGTAGCCATCAGGGCCTAAGCCGGGTATTTCATCAAAGGCGAGGCGTGGGCCGGTGGCAATAACCAGATAGTCATAAGCTACCGTAGAGCCATCGGCCAGTTGTACCTGATTATTGACGGGATCTACTAATGACGCAGCTTTTTGAATAAAGGTGATGCCTTTCTTTTGCATAACCGGCGCTAATTCAATTTTCAACTCTTCCGGCGTTCGCCATTTAGGGGGAACCCAAGGATTAGAGGGGACGAAATGAAACGTGGGACTGTCTGAGATAACGATCACCTCATGCTCACCACTTATCGTTTCTTGCATTTCATACGCCATCGGCACGCCGCCGATGCCCGCGCCTAAAATTACGATACGAGCCATACACTACTCCTCTT
>JAPLRW010000231.1:0-8203 GCA_026398935.1 Methylococcales bacterium | reverse complement strand
TGAAACGTGGGACTGTCTGAGATAACGATCACCTCATGCTCACCACTTATCGTTTCTTGCATTTCATACGCCATCGGCACGCCGCCGATGCCCGCGCCTAAAATTACGATACGAGCCATACACTACTCCTCTTTTCATTATGAAACTTAGTGTTGTTGATGAACAATAATGAGCGGAGGGTGAAACCAAGGCCATTATTTTAATAAAACTACGTGACCCAAGTCATATTACGCCCATTGCTGGTGAAACCAATGCCTTTATTTTATTTTAATAAAATCCATGATGTCTTCTCGACTAACCACTTCTTTTTCTTGCAGTATATGGGCTAGTTTTTCGAGTATGGCTTGGTTCGTTGCAATGATAGCGCGTGCTAAGGTTTCACCTTCTTGCACCAAAGCAATGATTTCAGTATCAATCAGGCGTGCGGTTTCATCGCTGTAATTACGGTATTCCGTCGCGTCGGTTTCTAAAAATTGCAATTGCTGGCGTTTACCATAGGTTAATGGCCCCAGTTTTTTACTCATGCCTAATTGACAAACCATTGCGCGTGCAATATCACTGGCTTTTTCAAGATCATTTTGCGCCCCTGTCGACACGCTTCCCAAGGCAATGTCTTCGGCAACCCGCCCCCCCATTAAAATGGCAATTTGATCTTTAAGTTCGTCTTCCGTCGATAAAAACTTTTCTTCTACCGGTAGTTGTAAGGTAAAACCCAAGGCCGAAACACCTCGAGGGATAATGGAAATTTTATGTACAGGCTGACCAGTGGGTACGTTTTCGGCAACCATCGCATGCCCTGCTTCATGGTAAGCAACTCGGCGTTTTTCTTCCGCATTTAACACTCTATTTTTCTTTTCTGGCCCCGCTAATATTCGGTCAATCGCCGCTTCAAAGTCTTGCATCCGAATCTGCGTTTGTCCGGTTCGAGTGGCAATAATCGCGGCTTCATTGGTAATATTGGCGAGATCTGCACCCACCAAACCGGGTGAGCGTTTAGCGATAATGGCAATATCAGCATCTTGAGCCAAGGGCATATTTTTGGTATGCAGTTTTAGAATTTCAATACGATCCAGTAAATCAGGTTTATCGACAATGATTTGCCGATCAAAACGCCCAGAACGCAACAAGGCTTTATCGAGCACTTCCGGGCGATTGGTCGCGGCCATCACCACCACACCCACAGAAGTATCAAAACCATCCATTTCAGTGAGTAACTGATTTAAGGTTTGTTCGCGCTCATCGTGTCCGCCCATCATCACCGGGCCGCCGCGTGATCGGCCAATGGCATCCAGTTCATCAATAAAAATAATACAGGGGGCTTTGGTTCTGGCTTGTTCAAATAATTCTCGAACTCTCGCAGCCCCAACGCCAACAAACAATTCAATAAATTCCGAACCACTGATGTTGAAAAAGGGTACATGCGCTTCCCCTGATACTGCGCGTGCCAGCAAGGTTTTACCGGTACCGGGAGAGCCAACCAGTAACACTCCTTTTGGCATACGCCCGCCCAGTTTTTGAATTTTTTCGGGATTTTTTAGAAAATCAATGGATTCTTTCAATTCCTGTTTAGCACTGTCAGCACCTGCAACGTCTTTAAAACTGATTTGCGGCTGAGTATCCTGCTGAATACGGACTTTATTACCGATATTCAGAAAGGACTGCGCACCTTGGGTGGTTCGGCGCATAATCCACGACCAAATCATGGTAAAGATTAAAATGGGAATAACCCAATTAAACAAGAGATTGTTGAGCCAGTTCTCACCCGATCTCACCACAAATTCCACATTATTGGCTTGTAACAATTCCGCAAGATCGGTCTGTAACAACGGAATGGTTATAAAGTATTTTGGCGTTGCGTTTGGCTTATCAGGTTTGAAAAAACCGGTAATAGCGTGCTCGGTAACGACAGCTTTCTCAATTTTTGCTGTTTTTACGGCGTTAATAAATTGACTGTAGGGAATTTCATCACGCTGCAGTGTTTGTACGCTATTAAACAACGACATAATCACCAATAACGACACGCCAATAACGACGTATCTATTATTTAGCAAATCAAACCACTGCTTATCGTCTGGTTTGTTAGGCGGCGTCTTGGGCGTTTGCGGTGAAAAAAACGTCCCTAGTCCGGCTATTACTTTTTTTAAGCCGTCGTAGACTGCATTCAGAAAAGTAACAATAAAAGTAAGTAGATTTTTTAAAGTGTTCATTGTTACTGTCCCTCTTGTTTTTGAGTAACTTACTGTAAGCGGCTGAGGACTAAAAGCCCATCAATGGTTAGGTAAAAAGTCCGGTAAGTGCTTACGAATATCAGCAACGCCTTCTGTGGTAATATTTTTAGCCAGCTCAAAACACACCTGTTTTTTAACGTGCTCTGGTAATTGATGGCGAAGTAGGCCTAAAAAAGTGGGATCGGCAATAATCAGCAATTGTTCGAATTTATGCGCGTTGTGTGCGTCCAAAAGGTAATGCGCAACCTGCTTTGCAAAGTGCTCTTCTTCGTGTCGTTTAGGATCAGTTTCTTGCTCAAAAGCATGCCCAATAGCACCGGGTGACTTAATTCGGCCGGGTAAGTCTTCCGTCATGTCTCGATCATGTAAACGACCTTCAGGATGTACCAGTCCCTCCATTTCCTCTAAAGCAGACGCAGGTGATTCGGCTGTAAAAAAGCGTGCCCGCGCATTATCGGCTACCAGTATCCAGGTTAATTTCATAACAATATCCTCTATGGGTGTGTTGACCAGCAAAATACTGGCGACGGTTTTTTAAAGCGACTTTTATACTTAAGATTTTCTTAGCCCTTAATGCCCATTAGCGTGTTTGCGCTCGTAGATTGTCTAGCTCTTCCAGTAAATCAAGTACCAGCGCAATTCCGGCCAGATTAATGCCAAGATCTCGCTGCAACCTCAGTGCAGAACGCGCCCTCACCAAACTGGCACCGGAAAAACGCCATGAGCGGATTTCATCACCTTGCGGCTCGATAATACTTTCCTCTACTAAACAAATAATCCACTCGGCATGCGCGCCACAGGCACGGCAAAGTTGACCCAGCGTTAAGCTGCCTTCTTCAATAACCGTTCCCGTATGCACTAACAATAAATCATGTGAATTCATTAGCTACACCCCCAAAAACCGACGTGGATTAAAATCAAGCTGATCCTTCATCGTCCGATAAGCAGCTTTGGCTTGTTCCGTGTCCGCCTGAGGCAGGACTATTTGTAACACTACCAAGAAATCACCCGCTACTGACGCCGGTAATCCGCGCCCTTTTAAACGTAGCTTTCTGCCTTGTTTAGAATTTGGCGGTATTTTAAGATCAACACTGCCTTCCGGTGTCGGTACTTTTACTTTGGCACCCAACGCTGCTTCCCACGGTGTAACGGGTAAATCCAGCATAATGTCGCTTTCAGAGCAGCGATACAGCGGATGACTGTTGAAGACTATTTCAAGAATCAGATCACCTGCTTGACCTTTTCCTACGCCGGGATCACCTTGCCCCGTCAGCCGAATGTGCTGCCCTGGCTTAATGCCTTTAGGAATTTTTATGTTTAAGGTTCTGTGCTTAACTTGAACGTGTCCCTCGGCATCCATTTTAGGCGCGCTTAAGGTGACATTACGGGTAGCCCCATGAAAGCTGTCTTCCAAATCAATATAAATTTTGGCATGGCTATCCTGTCCGCGTGCATGAAACCCTTGCTGATGCTTATCATCAAAATGAAAACCGGCCTGACCAAACAGTTGTTCAAAAAAATCACTGTAATCCGCACTCGCTCCATCACTGGTAAAGCCACCGCCTTTAAATTCAAAGCCTTCGTCCCAATTAGGCGGCGGTCTAAAATCTTGTCCTGCCTTCCAGTTGGCACCTAATTGATCATACGCGGCTCTTTTTTCAGGGTCTTTAAGCACCTCATACGCTTCACCCAATTCTTTAAATTTTGCTTCAGCGTCTTTTTCTTTACTCACATCAGGATGATACTTCCGTGCCAATTTTCGGTAGGCGCGTTTAACCTCGTCCTGACTGGCATCACGAGCAAGATCCATAATTTTATAGTAGTCTTTATATTGCATCGTTGCTCTTCACTGGATTTCAATGGAATTGAATTTGTTTGCTGCACCAAATGAATAGCCAATCACAGGGCGTCGAAAACAAGCAGACAACACTATTGCTGACGTAGTGTGTTTAAAAAACACCCTTCTTTTTGTCCTAAAGGGGACGCGCCAAAGGGATAGAGAATAGACAGTCACACCCGCTCTGCGAATGATGAAAAATTATCTGGTAATTTCCACCCAAGTGTGGATTATTACCTAAAATAACTGTTTGATATATAAGTAGAAACACTTATATTTTAGCGGTGTTTCGGCGTGTATTACGGTAGGTTCTTAACACGTTTCGCTATGATATTTTTATGTACGCGCAATGCGCGGTGGCATTAATGCGTTTAATACCCATCCAGTAAGGCCATGACTTCATCACAACTGATTTCATCTTTGCCGCTGGCAAGAATGTAAGTCGCCAGTTTTGAAATTTCTGCCCAGTTTTTGCTATCATTTACAAAGTCATATGCCTGGGTAAAAAACTGCTTCAAGACCTCATTCTGTGTCTGCTTATCAACAGAATAACTGCGTAAATAGTCATTTACCGCTAAAAGATCCTCAGCACCGCCATAGTTTTTCATCGCGGCCACGGTCAGCAATTGCAAATCAAAAGGCTCATTATCCATGCCCATACAATATTTTGCCTCTGCTAATGGCCCTATAAGTAAATTAACAATGTCAGCCTCAAAAGCCAAGCGGTAAGCATCTGCATACTTAAACAGCCTTTTCTCGGTATATTCCGATGAAGGACACTCTAAATTATCAAAGGCCAGCGCCAAGGCTTGAATAAAACGCCCTCCTTCTATTCTGGATATACCGTTATACGGCTCAACGTCTGCGTTTAATGCGTAGTCTATTGATATATCTGTTTCTTTAAATATAATGTGAAAAAAAACTGGCGGTAACCGCTGCAACGTATTATTAAAATGAATCGCCGTTGCATGACCAGCCTCATGATAAGCAACCTTCCGCTTATCAGCCGTTAAATGACTAAAATTCAATATCCCCATTGTGTTACTTCGTTTCATAGCAAACCTCTTTTTTATGACCCGTGGCATGAAAGCCTGGCTCTACTTACTCGTTGCGAATATGTAACATTCGGTACGCTTATAGTGTTGCTTATATTCCATAGTCCCCCTTTTTATCTTTAGTTACGTCATAAAAAATCACTATGAATAATAAGTCACTCTATTTAAATCAATGAGCGTCGTGTTTATAATTTCGCTGTAAGGACGCGTATTTAATTTTCATCGATTCTCCCCAGTAATTTGGTATTCGAAAGTAAGTCAATAGACTCAAAAAAACGCACCATTGAGGGATTGGTCTGTTCAACGTTTGCGGCTAACCAATCTAACGGCTCATGACCAGATAAAAAACACCGTTGTCCCACATGATAATAAGCCGTCTCATTAAGAGTACGCACACACCAATAAGTATTGAAAAATAGATTTCTTTGAGCGGTACAATGTATTACCCGCTTTTTGTTGGTGCTAGTGACGATAACCACTGATGCTCTCCAACGATAAAGTTAATGCGTCTAAAATATAGTGGCGGCACAATCATACTCGCAAACCGCTCTACTACAGTGCATACTCAAATGGAAGTAATAATATTGGTTTTATGTAAAAAAATCAACAAGTTATAATGGTAATACTATGGGTACGTAATGGGTATGAAAAATAACCATTATGCTCATAAGTTAGTGCGCGGGGGTATTTGAAGAACAGGAGAAAGTGTACGATTCTAGCCGAACAACGCGCGCCATGATTTAAGTTGCAAAAAAATGCGGCCTAACTCAAATTTTGGGTTAGGCCGCACCTGTCTGCTTATGGCGGATTAAGACTGCTTGATGATTACTTTAATGACACCCAGCTAAATTAGCGTAATACGCCATTGTTCCCACATTGGTAATGTCGCCGCCAAATAAAGTAGGGGCGTATAGGTATACATTACCGTCACCACGCGTAGCCAAATAAACATTCGTTGCAGAATAATAACGATAGGTGTACCCCAGTAAGCTATTATTTTGGCGGGTGGGCGGTGAAAAAAGACTCGGATAAACGTTTTCCGCCCAGTTGAATAAGCAATCTGACAGTGTGCCAACCGTCACTTGTCCACCACCAATATCTAAACTTAAGCTAGCCAAATCGGTACCGGTACTATTGGTCGCCCACAAAGCCACGGAAAAATGCCCGGTTACTTTTGGTGTACCGCTGATTAAGCCGTTAGCATTAATACTCAGACCTTCGGGTAATCCCGTTGCATTTAGCGACGTAGGATTATCCCCTGCGGTTAGTTGATAACTAAATGGCTGCCCCACTTGTCCGCTTGCAGAACCAGCACTATTAATATCAGGAATTGAACCATTATTACCATCCGCGCTAGCTACACTATAGCTACCATCGTACCCGCCCCAATTATTGCTGGTGATGCCATGTGCAGTAGAGCCTTGGTAACTGCTTTGTCCGGCGGCGATAATCACTTTTACAACACCTGTTTGACCCACTTGCAATACGCCTGAATGCACCGCCGCAACAGCAAGAGCAGAATCTGCGGTATAAAGGCCGCTTCCCCATACAGCACCGCTACCGCTGCCTTTTACCGTAAAATACAGCGCCGCACCATTACGCCCCTTATAAGCCGTCAAACCACCCGGATCAGGTAACGGGTTTTCTTTGGTAGCAGGATAAGGAATCAAGGGCGTCGTACCATTGATAGTCGATACCGCATAACTGCCCGCATACGCCTCCCAGCCTCCTGAAGCAATGCCATTGTAATTTGTACCTAAATAATCTTTTTGTCCGGGCGCAATAACGACGCGTACCGTACCTGTTTCTCCATTTTTTAATACGCCAGCATGAATCACTGCTTTTTCTAAAGCGGAATCATCGGTATACACATTAGTACCCCATAATGCACCGATTTCAGTACCGCCTTTTACACTAAATTGATAAACACAGCCAATGCAGCTACGAAACTCACCCAAACCCATCGCAGGCAGTACTTTATTTTCACCACCATCATCTGCTGCAATAGAAAAACTGCCTGACCATTGTCCATATCCCCCCGAGGTTATGCCATTTGCAGTAGTGGCCAAATAACTGTTTTGACCTGCCAGAATGGTTACTTTTACAATGCCCTGCTGATTGGGTTGCAAAACCCCCGCATGCACTGCAGCTTTGGCAATACTGGAATCATCGGTATAAATGCCCGTTCCCCATAACGACCCCTCCGTTGCACCGGTAACATAAAAATAATAAACCCCACTATTGTCGCCGCGATAACGGCTGGCACTTGCCAAATTCCCAGGAAAAGGGCTGGTCGTCCGAGCGGCTACAAATTCGCTCGTGAGTAAACTTAAAACAATAAAAAATACGCTAAATAGTTTCATAGTAAGCTTTTGCATAAAAACCCCTTTTATTATGTAATAGTCGAACGGTTTTAGTGAAACCAAGATGGTGCGGGTGTAGCTATACTTGAGACTGTCACGATTACAGATTTTAAAACGATCCGAATGCCTTACGTTTCAGGTGCTTATATTTTCCGTATTTGTATCGCGCGCAGTAATAATCGACATCGTGATAATGCCATAAAGGCTCTCAACAATAACTTTTATGGGTAAGAAACCACTGTCGGTGATCCTATCAAATATGTCATTGACATAGCTATTAGTAATGTTACTTACTTCAGTACCAAGATAACTACTTAGCCTATAGATGCCCACGCTTTTCATGTACACTGTAGTGAACATAGGTGGGCTGTTGCCACATGCAGCCAGTGGAGTTGGCTATTGATACGCATCCCGCTCTCGTCAAAGTTTGCCACTTTCGCATTGACGATGGCTTGCTGGAGTTGTTGCTATCTTTGATGATCTTGTTTTCCAGTTTGTTGATGCGTTCTTCTAGTTTTTCCATCCAATTAAATAGTTTCAAGATGAGCGTGCCTTTTTCAGCGTAGCTCATTGCATCAAGTTCTGTTTGGCTTGGGCGTTTTAATTTTTTACGCGTTAAGCATCGCTGATTTAATGGGGTGAGTAGTTACCGAAATTATTACCGTCATCACCCTATCAGTCGGCTTTCAAAGCAGCTGACAAGGCAATGAACGCGAAATT
>JAPLRW010000160.1 GCA_026398935.1 Methylococcales bacterium | reverse complement strand
TTTTATTGGCGGAACCGTTGTTTTCTGCGCTGTTTCAATACGGAGAATTCAGCGCAAAAGACGTTACCGCCGCTGGACTGAGTTTAAAGGGCTATGCGGTCGGATTATTAGCGTTTATGCTGATTAAAATATTGGTGCCGGGATTTACATCGCGTAAAGACGTTCGTACCCCAGCGAAATTTGGACTGTATGCTATTATTGCCAATTTTTGTTTGAATTTAACGCTGATGACGCCTTTCGCGCACGGGGGATTGGCATTAGCCACGTCAATTGCGGCATTTTTTAATGTTGGCTTACTGCTGTATGGCTTACTAAAAGACAAACATTATCAGCCACAACCGGGTTGGTGGCTGTTTAGTGCGCGTATTTTAATCGCTAATAGCATGATGGCGGTCAGTGTGATGACGTGCGTTGATATGCAAATATGGACAGATTTATCTTCCATGAGCCGATTGGTTAATTTACTGCTGATAATAATGGCTAACGGCTTAGGCTACTTATTGCTGTTGTACGTGTTCAAGCTTCGATTTCACGACATTTCAGCGGCAGGTTAACGCAATGTCAGCACCGGTCACGAGCGGTTTTTTTGCTTTGAGCATTTATTCATTTTTTTTATAGCGCTTTTTATTGTGCAAAATACCGACGCCATTCCCCCTTCGCAGCAAAATTGCTGTGCCATTGTAGTGACCTTTCATCCAGACACCTTGTTTTTTGAGCGATTACAAAGGCTATGTGATGTATTTAAGGGGGTTGTGGTGATTGATAATGGCTCTGACGCTGTTTTTCGACAACAGTTATGCCAAAAGCAGACGGCGGCATTGGTGGTCATCCAAAACGATACCAATCAGGGTTTAGCGAAAGCGTTAAATCAGGGGCTAGCGTATGCTATCGCGCAGCAGTTTGCGTGGGTGATGACCTTTGATCAAGATACCTTGATTTACCCGAATATATTGCAAATGCTGCTGCTGCAATACCAGACTGCACGTATCAAACCACTGATGATGGGGTGTAATTATTGGCATGAGGCGTTGAATAGGCCTTTACTGAACCCTAAGGCCGGTGATGGCTGTATAGAGCGGAAAACGCTTATTAGCTCAGGAACACTCTTGTCATTAACGCTGCCGCCGCAGATGGGGTATTTTAGGGAGGACTATTTTATTGACTCAATAGACCATGAATATTCGCTAAGGGCGCGCCGGCATGGTTGTCGATTAGTGATCAGTACGCAAGTGCTGATGCGACATGTGATCGGTCAGGCGGAAACATTTGAACGTGTTGAATGGCTCAGGATACCGGAACATTCCGCTTTAAGAAAATATTACATCACGCGTAATTGTTTAACGACTGCCGCGCACTATGTTCAGCAGGAACCTCTTTGGGGGGGGCGGCAACTACTTCGTTTGGGCGTGGAATTCTTGGCAATTGTCGTGTATGAGCGACAAAAAAAACAAAAAATAGCGGCGATGTGCTTAGGTGCTTGGCATGCCTTAACGGGTAGGCTTGGAGAGTTAAAAAACGTTAATCCTGAATGGCTGGCATGAGTGCTATGAAAAAAACAGGGTTATTGATACTCGGCGTGTATCCTGAGTCCGAAGGCTATCCGAATGTAAAGTATCGACTGGAGGATTTGCTGTCCGCCAATGCATTTACTGTCAGCACGATTCACGGTGCTATTTGGCAACATAACATTCCTAATCGCACAGTAATCGCACTGTTAACAAAAGCGTGGGCGTTTGTCAGTGCGCATGCGCAGGTTTTTTTCGCTTATCTGAAACACCCTGATAAAAGTTGTGTGTATATTCCGTATCCAGCGATATTTATTGCGGCGTTGCTGTCGTGGCTACCTTCGCGACAACAACCCAAACGCTTAGTGCTGGATGCGTTTATTTCTATTTATGATACGGTGGTCATTGATCGACAATTTATTGCGACAGGGCATATTCTGGCAAAGATTTTATACAGCATTGAGCGGCGCGCCTTTAAAAACTGTACGGCAGTTATTGTTGACACGCAACAAAACGCCGTGTATTTCAGCGAATTATTTAAATTACCCCTGCAACACTTTGTGGCTATTCCGTTGTCTACCGAAGAAAGTGGGCTATCAATACCACCGTATGTTTTAGAGAAAAAAAAATCAACGATTACTATTCTGTTTGTTGGTACGCTTATTCCCTTGCATGGCATTGAGGTTATTCTCGGCGCAATAAAACAGCTATCTGCACGGAAAAATATCGTCTTTAAAGTGATTGGCAGCGGACAGATGTCAGCCTTAATCACTGAGTTTATACAACAAAATGCGGTGAGTTTAATTTGGATTAAAGAATGGTATTCGCACGCGCGTATTTTGCAAGAAATTGCCGCGGCCGATATTTGTTTGGGTATTTTTGGCAGTACGGCTAAAGCACAACGGGTGTGCCCCTTAAAACTCTATGCGTATGCCGCGTGCGGCCGAGCTGTTATTACTGCCGATACGCCTTGCTTGCGAAGCCTTCATGCTGAAGCAGCGTTTACACTCATTCCTGCTGGGTCATCACAGGCATTGGTCCGTGCTATTGAAGCATTGCTTATCCATCCTCAGTTTTTGCAAACACAGGCTAAATTGGCGCGGGATTTTTACCTGCAGCGCTTAACCAACCAAGCGGCGCTTAAGCACTTGATTAGTGTGCTACGTGATGAGTAGCCCTTAGTGTAGGCGCGCTAATACCGCTGAGGTTAGTATCAGCTGTTCAAGCTTATTGGTGCGCTGTATTTGATGCTGCTTTAAAAATTGATACCGCTCAATGATTGATCCACTATGCCGAAGTTGCAGAAAATCATGCAATACGCTTTGCTTAGCGAGTGGTAGATCCGGGTAAGTGTCAAGAAAGTGTTGCGCTTGAGTTAGGCACTCTAAGCCATTTTTTTTAATGATTAAATTGTCTATAAAGTGTGCGGCTTTTTTCAGCATTTTGGTCGATTGTTTATCCCAACCGACTACATTGCCCGCATGCTGTCGATACTGCATGGAGGGTTCTGCATCATAAATAACCTGCCCGAAAGCCGCGGCAACCAAGTATGCCCACCAGTCATGCATCATCATGTGCTCAGGATTCCCCCTTAAGATCAGCTGCTTAATGTCTTCGCCGAATACTTGGGTACAGCCGATGGCTGAATTCTCGACCAACGCATTTCCAAAGCCAGTGCAAGGTATAGCGGATAAACCGAGGGTATTCAGCTGATGATCGGTATAGTTTAAACGACTACAATGTAAAGATGCTGTAGGTACTGGCGAAGCATTCAGCTGTTTAACTGCAGAGCTAAGCTTATGCGGCATCCAGACATCGTCCTGATCACAAAAGGCATAGTAGCGGTAAGTATTGTCGGGCGTGGCGTTTAATAAAGAAAAAAAACTGTTAATAACACCTATATTAGGGCCTTCAATAAGCTGAATATTGGCATACTGTGCTGTACAGTGTTTGATGATATTGACGGTGTTGTCTGTTGAACCATCATCCCGAATCAGAATGAAATAATCTTGCAACGTTTGCTGGTATAAACTCTCCAACTGTTCACGGATATACTTTTCACCATTATAGGTAGACAGTAAAATAATGACGAGTGGCTTGGTCATGGTACTCAGTAGCGGTGCTTAAAACGGCGTGGAGGGGAAGCTGATCAGGGATTTTTGATACCGTTTTAACCTAAGTACGATAAAATTCAGCAATAGGCTGCTAAAT
>JAPLRW010000158.1 GCA_026398935.1 Methylococcales bacterium | reverse complement strand
TTGATCTTAAGTATTTACAAAGCGCAATCAGTAAAAATAATTTTTCTGTCAACCCCAGATTAAAGAGGGAATCATCTCTAAGACCCTCAATTGAAACACTCCTCCATGCGTTAATGCCTCATAAAATCGTAGTGCACTTGCACTCTATTGAGATTTTAGCATATTTAGTCAGGATGAATTGTATAGCAGAAATATCTATACTTGTAGGGGATGTAATTCGGTGGGCAATCACAGGTTATCATAAACCTGGCGCAGCGCTAGCAGAAGCAGTATATAGTGCACTAACAGCTACTCCTGACGCACAAGTAGTTTTTCTGCAAAACCATGGTGTCGTAATAGGAGGAAATTCAGTTACTGAAATAGATAGTATTTTACAAATATTAACTACAGCTTTCAAATCTTTACCGCGTATTACAAAAAAAAATAATGCGCTGTCAGCGAAATTACCTCCAATTCTAGGGGTATATATGCCAGTTTCTGATGTGATGGTTCATCAATTGGCAGTTGATGAATTCTTATTTGATAACCTATCAATAAATTGGGCATTGTATCCAGATCATGTTGTTTTTCTTGGTTCCAGTCCTGCAATTTATAAAAGTGTTGATGAAATAAAAATGCAAGCAACTGACAAAGTTGATTTGCCTGAATTGATATTTATTTGTGGAATTGGGGTTTTTTCAAAACAAGAATTTAGCTTAACTAAGCAATTACAACTTCGGTGTTACTATGATGTTATTTCCCGACAACAAAAAAATAATCAATTGAATTCACTGAATTCATTACAAGTCTCTGAACTGCTTAATTGGGAAGCAGAGCAATATAGAATGCACGAAGTTAACTTATAAGATCAATTAATTTTAACCGAATAAACTTTTTTAATGAAAATAACAATTTTTGGTAGTGGTTACGTTGGACTTGTGACAGCCGCATGCTTAGCTGAGGTCGGAAACGATGTGCTCTGTATGGATATTGATAAAGAAAAGATAGAAAAACTGCAGTTGGGACATATTCCGATTTTTGAACCAGGTTTAGACACTATCGTAAAAGAAAATCACGCAGCGGGACGATTGCATTTCACTTCTGACGTAGAAGCAGCTGTTGCACATGGTTTATTTCAATTTATCGCCGTAGGTACACCGCCTGATGAAGATGGATCGGCTGATTTACGTTATGTTTTAGCTGTTGCCAAGGGTATAGCGGAAAATATGAATGATTACAAAATAATCATAGATAAATCTACAGTTCCAGTTGGCACCGCTGATAAGGTTAAACACGTTATTCAACAAATAATTAATAATCGAAACCTTAACATTGAATTTGATGTAGTTTCAAATCCAGAGTTTTTAAAAGAAGGATCCGCTTTAAGTGATTTTATGAAACCTGATCGTATTGTGATTGGTACTGACAATCCTAGGACAACAGAATTGTTAAAAGCACTCTACGCGCCGTTTAATCGGAATCATGAGCGAATTATAGCAATGGACATCCGCTCTGCAGAATTGACTAAATACGCTGCTAATGCCATGTTGGCAACTAAAATAAGCTTCATTAATGAATTGGCTAATTTAGCAGAGCACTTGGGCGCTGATATTGAGCAAGTAAGACAAGGAATTGGTTCTGATTCACGAATTGGTTACCAATTCATTTACCCAGGTTGCGGGTATGGCGGTTCATGTTTCCCAAAAGATGTAAAGGCACTGGAAAATACGGCTAAGGCTGTCGGTTATAACGCCGAATTGCTTTCTGCTGTTGAAAATATCAATAATCGTCAAAAACAAGTTTTGTTAAATAAAATTAATCAACATTATGATGGGCAATTAACAGGTAAAACGTTTGCATTATGGGGATTGGCTTTTAAGCCTAAAACAGATGATATGCGCGAAGCACCCAGCCGGGTATTGATAGAAGGATTAATTGCGGCCGGAGCCGCGGTACAGGCCTATGACCCTGAAGCCATAGAAGAAGCTAAACGAATTTATGGTGAAAATTATTCAGGTCTTAGTTTTTGTGAATCAGCACAGGATACATTAAAGAATGCTCATGCGCTTTGTATTGTGACAGAGTGGAAGCATTTCTGGAGCCCAGTCTTCTGTTATTTTTGATGGGCGAAATTTATACGATCCTGCGCAGTTAACAAAAATTGGCTTGAAATATTATAGTATCGGGCGGCAAGCCCACTTTTCATTGTAATACACCCTCTTTTCTAAGTGGTATTAACGTATAAGAGTTTTATCACTACTCTATTTGACTAATAAAAATCACACTAACCTACAACACCCTGGCCCACTAATAACACTTCTGCCTCCGGTCTGAGGTGTTACGTGTATCTGCGTGGTGATGCGGTCTTTGAGGGTAGACACATGCGAGATAACCCCAATGAGCTTACCCTCTTGCTGTAAGCCAGACAGTGTTTCTAGGGCTGTATCAAGCGCCTCTTCATCCAGCGTACCAAAGCCTTCATCTAAAAACAGGGAATCAACCCTAACGTTCCTGCTGGCCATGTGCGATAAGCCCAGCGCCAGCGCGAGACTGACAATAAAACTTTCACCACCGGAAAGATTTTTAGTAGACCGGATTTCACCCGCCTGATAGTTATCAACAACGTTAAGTTCCAGCGGTTGCTTGTCATCACGCAGCAACAGATAACGGTCCGTCATTTTTTGCAGCTGCCGATTAGCATGTCCCACCATCATTTCAAACGTTAATCCCTGCGCGAAATTGCGATACTTCTTACCATCCGCCGAACCGATGAGCGCATGCAGACAGTCCCAGCGCTCGCACTCACGTTTTTGCGCATCAATAACGTGCATGCGATCTTGTTGCGCTTGCCATTGGCGCTCATGATCCGTTAGTTTTTGCAAAATAGCCCCCAGCGCTTGTTGCAACGCTCGCAAGTCATTTTGTAAATCATCCCGCATCAGTAGTAACTGCTCAGGAAGTTGTTCAGTCACTTGTTTTTGTCGCTCCGTATCCAGTAAATTGGCTTTATCACGCCGCCGCGTGTCCATTTCGGTTTGCTCACGGGTCAACTGCTCAGTTTTTTGTAACAGCTCCTTACGCACCTCTTCCGATAAACTCGCCGCTTGATAAGCTGCCTCATCTGCAAAATTTAATTCACTGAGCCGATTAGCAAATTCAGCGTCTAAAACCGCTAACGGTTCAGCTCTGGCAAGCATTGCCTTGGCAATATCTTCCTGTTTATTTTTCAGTCTCGCGTGGTTCTGGCTAACGTCATTAAATTGCTGACGAAGCACATCGAGGTGCCTATTGGCTTTTTCAAGCAAGGTCGAGTAATGATGCTCTTCATCATCAGGCTCTTTTTCACCAAAAAACGCTAGCCGTTCTTGGCGTAATACCGCTTGCTCGTCCAGTAACAGCCTCAGTCTTTCCTGCTGCTGGTGCAAGTCAATGTCAAAATGCTCGATTTGCTGATTTTGATGCACAGTCTGAAGCTGTAAGGTTGCGACCTGCTTATCCAGTTCAATCCTTTGCTGCTGTCTGCTTAGCCATTGCTCACGACGGGTGCTTAATTCACCTTGAATACCATCCAACGTATCTAGCGACACGTTATTGATACCATAAATGGCTACCTCAACTAACACCGCCGCCTGTGCTTTTTGAACCTGCTCAACGATAAGCGCCCATTCCTTTTCGATGCGTAGCACGGCTTGTTCAGCCGTTGCATGGTTATGTAGCGCCCGCTGTGTATCGCTCTCCCATTGCATTAGCTCCGCACTGACTTTTTCCACCGATGCACGTAGCTCTTCAATGCTCTTTTCGAGCGCTTCAAGAATTTGCACAGTGGTGACGGTAGCCGTCAGGGTTTGTTCATTCTCTTGCACTAAGCGCGGTAATCGCTCGGATAAATCCTGCTCGGCAATCTCAACTGCCAGTAAGCTAAGCCCTGTATGAAGTTGAGCGACTGCATGGGTCACCTTGTTACTGTAGTCGTGTCGCTGCGCGGCGGCTTGCTCCAGATCTTTTAGTGTTTCAGCCTGTTTAATGGCTAATTTGGATAACACGGTGCTGGCTTGTTTAAGCGTCGCCCGCGCCACTTTAAGCGCGGTTGTGGCTGCATCTGGCGTAGGGATGTTTCCGACAGCAAAGGGATGTTCTGCCGCACCGCACAATGGACACGCTTCACCATCCTGTAAATGCTGTCTTGCTGCTTCAAAACTGTGTATTTTATTGAGCAAGGACAGTTGCGTTTCCAGCAACAGCACTTCCCGTTCAAGGGCGGACTGTACACCCGTTTGTGTAACAAGCTGTTCGGCTAACACGGTGCTTTCAATAACTAGGCTGTCCTGTCGAGTCGTGCATTCAAGCACGCCGCGCCGTGATTCCGCCAACGACTGCATCACCTGCGTGACAGCTTCCAGACGCACTTTTCTTTCTTTAGCGTCGGTTAGCGCCGCTCGCCAATCCGCCATGTCTAAGCCGTTTAAGCATGTTTTTAGTTCTAGCTGCTGTTGTGTAAATGCCGCGTTAAGCGTTGCGAGCGCGTTCTTCTGTACAGCCAATCGGGAGGTCAGTTCTGCGCATATTTGCGCAGTACCGCACTGTTCAGTAGTGGCATTAGCCAGCAGCAGGCGCTTTGCTTGCTGCTGCCGCTCCAGCTCGCGCAGTGTATCGAAGCGACTACACATGCCAGTAAACTGCTCGACCAGCTGTTCATCCGCCTGCGTTTCGGCAAGCTGCCTGACAATATTTTCCAGTGTCGCCTGCTGCTGGGCAAGCACACGGCAATCGGTATCGTTTAAAGTTCGCACCGCATCGAGAGATTTTTTGGTCGCAACAATGCCGCTCTCTGCTGCCGTTATTGACGGCACTTTTTCTGACAACTGCAGATCTAACGCTCGAACTTGGCGACACAGCAGCAACAGCTGTTGCTGCTGGGCATCCTGTTGTGCCAGCGCCGCAATGGCCTGCTTTAACGCCTCTTCAACGCATTTAACATCCGCCTCCTGTTCGGGCAATGCTTGCTGAACAGCCGTGTGGCTTTGAGAATCTGCGGCTTGCTCACGCCGTAACGCGCAAAGACTGGCATATATGCCGGTTAATTCCAGCGCCTGTTTTGCTCGCTCAAGTCTATCATGCTCGGGTTTAAATGCGGCTTGGCGATGGCTCACGTCCTGTTGTTGCTCAGCAAGCAACGTCAGCTCCTGTTCCAGTCGTTCAATACCCGTCAACCAAGCAAGCGCCTGTTGTATTTGCAAGTGCTGTTGCGTCAGGTCACATTCTGCCTGCGTTTTCTGTACACGCTCGGCGTGTAGCTGCTGCTGTTCGGCATCACTCAATAGCGGCATCCCTGCTAGTTCAGCGTGTAATACCTCGTATTTTTTACGCTCGTCAGTACGCCGCTCATGAATTTTAATGGAAATATGACTGTAAATTTCAGTACCGGTGATTTGCTCCAGAATCGGTGCGCGATCATCGGCGGCCGCTTGTAGAAATGCGGCAAAGCCACCTTGCGCCAAGAGCATGGAGCGGGTAAACCGTTCAAAATCCATACCGGTGGTGGCTTCTATCTGTTCGGCAACGCCGCGTAATTTTGTCTCAAACAGCGCCCCGGAAACGGCATCCGCTATCTCATGCTTAGGCGCTTGCAAATCACCGTGCGCATTTTTTCGGGCGCGGTGCTGGCTCCAGTGACAACGAAATTGACCCGCGCTAGTCTCAAAAGTGACTTCGGCAAAACACTCACCCGTCTGCCGCGACATGATTTCATTACCGCCCTTAGTGACTTTACTGAGCCGTGGCGTTCGACCATACAGCGCTAAACACAAGGCATCGAGAATAGTGCTTTTACCCGCACCGGTAGCACCGGTAATGGCAAAGATACCCTCTGCGGTAAACGCCGGATGCGCTAAATCAATAAGCCATTCACCCACCAGCGAGTTTAGATTTTTAAAACGTATCTGTAATATGCGCATACTTTACCGCGTCAGAGACGCAGAGGCTTCATCGTCATACAAAGCCATGACAATTTCCTGATAGGCGCGCTGTAGCTCAGGACGTTGATCGTCTGAAACACCGTGCAAGGTTAAACAACGCGCAAATACCTCATGCACATCTAAATCATCCAGTGTTTCTTGCGCATGGATACGGTTAAGCACCCGCGCAATGACGCGGTTATTTTTGACACGCAAAATATCCATTAATGTCCCAGCGATAAGGCTTTCTAATCGTTCCCGCAAATCACCCGCAACCTCCTCGTCGTCATACACAATTTCCAACCAGGCTTGGCTTTTGGCAGCGGAAAGCACCTGTAGACGTGCAGCAATAGCCTCCCACGTTCCCTGAATACGCTCCAGCTGTTTAAATACCGGCACGTTAAGCAACGTGACCTGTGCGTTTTGCAGGCAAAATGTCACCAAACAAACACTTTTTACCTGTTTGGCTTCACCAAACCCCATGGGAATGGGCGATCCGCTGTAACGCCGAACCTCTGAGCCATTAAGCAACTGCGGAACGTGCAAATGCCCCAAGGCTAAATAGTCGATACAATCGGGGAAAATAGCCGACGTCACCTGCGCCAGTGAGCCAACATACAGCTCCCGAACACCATCGCCGTCAATGGTTTGCCCACCCGCCGTAAAAAGATGCCCCATGGCGATAATCGGTATCGTCAGCCCTAAGGCGTTACGCTGCGCTTCTGCCCGTTGGCACACGGCCGCATAATGGCTACGCATACCCTCCAGCAATTTTTGATCTTTATCGGCAACACTTTCCCCCGCTTCTGCAAGACGAATATCCCGGTCACGCAGATAAGGAACGGCACAAACAATAAGTTCTGGCTCTCCCGTATCCGACTGCAACAGTAAGACTTCATCGTCCAAGTGCTCCGTCGCCGCGCCAATAACATGCACATTCAGCTCGCGTAACAGTGCTTTAGGGGCATTTAGAAATGCCGGTGAATCGTGATTACCCGCGATGACAATCACATGCCGGCATGTTGAGGTAGCGATGCGGCATAGAAAGCGATAATACAGCTCTTGCGCCTGATTACTGGGGGTGCTGGTATCAAAAATATCCCCCGCAACCAGTAGCACAGTGATTTGCTCCTGCGCAATGATGCTGGCTAACCAAGCAAGAAAAGCGTCAAATTCTTCGTAGCGTTTTCGCCCATACAGGGTTCGACCAATGTGCCAATCCGAGGTGTGCAGTATTTTCATGGCAGGCTTTTCATCTGAGCATTATTTGCTATCAATACCCCGGTATCCCGACGTAATAGGAAAGCGTCGATCTCGTCCGAAGGCGCGCGTGGTGATTTTAATGCCCGGTGGCGATTGTCGGCGTTTATATTCATTTCTATCCACTAAACTGATGGCGCGCATCACATCCTCAGGCTTAAACCCTGCGGCAATAATCTCATGCGCAGACTGATCGCCTTCTATATAGCGCTCTAAAATAGGATCTAAATGCTCATACGCCGGTAAGGAATCCGCGTCCACTTGATCAGGGGCTAATTCTGCCGACGGTGGCCGCTCAATCACCCGTTCGGGAATGACAGGCGATAGGCTGTTACGGTAACGGGATAATGCATACACCAATAATTTCGGCACGTCTTTTATCGGCGCAAAACCACCCGCCATATCACCATACAAGGTCGCGTACCCAACACTCATTTCACTTTTATTGCCGGTAGTGAGCAGGATTTTACCCTGCTTATTCGACATCGCCATGAGAATGACGCCGCGACACCGCGCTTGAATATTTTCCTCCGTGGTATCCGGCGCGGTATTCGCAAACACCTCGGCTAACATCTCAGTAAACGCATTTACGGCGGGCATAATTGGAATGACATGGTGGCGTACCCCCATCGTCTGTGCTTGGGTGATAGCATCTTCCGAACTCATGTCCTGCGTATAACAAGAAGGCATCAATACCACCTCGACCTTATCCGCACCCAGCGCATCAACCGCTAACGCCAGCACTAACGCCGAATCAATACCGCCGGACAAGCCTAATAACGCCCCGTGAAAACCATTTTTGGTAACATAATCACGCACACCTAACACTAACGCCTGATAAATACTGGCTACTTCATTATACAAAGGCGCGCAATGCGTTGGCAGCGGTTGGTGGTTGATAAACTCAACAACACTTAACTGCTCGGCAAATTCAGCAGCGCGCATGACGCAAGCTCCGTGTTGATCCAGCACAAATGAAGCGCCGTCAAACATTAACTCATCTTGCCCACCCACTTGATTAACATACACCAGCGGAACAGCCGCTTGTTTAACCTGCTGTTGAATAATGGCTTCGCGTAACTGCATTTTTCCGGCATGAAACGGCGAGGCATTCAGCGTTAAAACAACATTAGCGCCGGCTTGTTTATTTTTAAGCAACATTCCCTCACGCCAAACATCTTCACAAATGGTTAATGCCAGAGTAACGCCTTTCACCGTAAATAAGCTGATGTCATGTCCCGCTTTAAAATAACGCTGTTCATCAAACACGCCGTAATTGGGTAAACAATTTTTGCGATACACACACAACACAGCACCATCGCGTAACACCACTGCGCTATTGTACAAACCCTCTGCAGTGGCTTCGGGGAAACCTAACACAACATCAATGCCTTGCACCTGCGTAGCAATATCGGCTACCGCCAACGTTGTTTGTGTAATAAAATCAGGACGAAATAATAAATCTTCCGGCGGATAACCCGTTATAGCTAACTCAGAAAACACACAGATATCCGCTCCCAATTCGTCACGCGCGCGTAGCGCTGTTTGAATAATTTTGTGACTATTGGCAGTAATGTCCGCCACTAGAAAGTTGAGTTGTGCGAGCGCTATTTTTAAGGACATGGGCTAAAGCATTTATTTAAGAATGAAAGAAGGCGTTTAAATTATACCGAATAAATGTATGTTTCTTGCATTTACCATGGGGTAACGTAAACGCAGATGATTGGCTATAGCGGCGAATGAACGCTCTTTTTCGTCAGTGCAAAAAATCCACTTAGGATTTCGCTAAAAATAACGTCCCCCTTTGACCTGTGCCCTTTAGGGTAAAAAGGGGGATCGAGGGGGATTTTATCTAATAAATCTCCCTTTATGCCCCTTTGGGTAATAACCCCTCTTTTTACCCTAAAGGGCACACGTCAAAGAGGGGGGCTGAGCAATTACTCTACAAGAATATTCACATATCGGAGCTGTTATTTTTGACCATATCCTTATACACAAAACCATTGCCTGCTATAGTAAGTAGCTAAAGCGACCCTATACATTTTACTGACGATTATGCACACGCATTATTTGACTTTATTTCAAGCAACGCTAGGACGTTTTTTTACGACTACGCTTGTATTAGCCTTTAGCATCGCGCTGTTAGCCGGTTGCGCCAGTATCCCAGACGTACAAGAACCACCCTCTGTGGTTAGCTATGCACTGAGCTTACAAGGCGCACCCTATCGCTATGGTAAAGCCTCCCCAGAAGAGGGCTTTGATTGCAGTGGTTTTGTGCAATATGTCTATGCGGAACAAGGCGTCCGCTTACCCCGAACCGTGAGCGAAATGGTGGCGGCACTGCCACCAGTATCCAAAAATGATTTACAGGCCGGTGATCTGGTTTTCTTCAATACCGTGCGTAACAAAGCATCGCACGTAGGGCTTTATATTCAGGATAATAAATTTATTCACGCCCCCAGCAGTCGTGCAGGAAAAGTACAAATATCCAGCCTTGACAATCAGTATTGGAGCCAACGCTTTAGCGGTGTGCGGCGTCCTACTGCAAAGGATGAGTAATCACTAAGGAACGCACCAGCATAAGCCAGCATGACAGATAACATTCATTCAAGGGATGTTATCTGTCACGCAAGTATTCACCCACCCATCAATGCAATACAAATTTAAGACCAATGAGCAATAAGACTGACGCCAGCACAGGGCGCAGAATTTTTTCAGGCACACGCGCACTAAAATGACTGCCACACCAAATACCCGGCACAGACCCTAACAAAAGACTGCCCAGTAACACAAAATTAACGTTACCCATACTCAAATGGCCTAAGCCAGCAATAGCGGTAAGCGGAATCGCATGCGCCAAATCAGTCCCTACGATCTTAATGGTCGGTAAACGCGGATAAAGATAAAACAACACCACCGTACCTAATGCCCCTGCGCCCACCGAGGACAGCGTGACCAATATACCGAGGATAAAACCCGTCAGGATCGTTACGGGTAATTGCTTACGGCCAAAACGTCCCTCACTGCTTTCATTTTCTAATGGCGGCGCATGCCGTTGTAAATAAGAACGAATCAGTACCGCAATCGACGTTAATATCAACGCTATCCCTAAGCTGTAGCTGATGATGCCGGAAATGTCTTTACTGTTTTGATTCAAATAACGCAACAACCACAGCGTGAGTGCTGCCGCAGGCAAACTGCCATAAGCGAGCTGACGAACAATTGTCCAATCCACCGATTTATGTTTACCATGATGTACCATAACACCCGTGGTTTTAGTGATGGAGGCAAACAACAAATCCGTACCAACGGCCACCGCAGGATTAAAATGAAACAGGAATACCAATAAAGGCGTCATCAGCGAGCCACCACCAACCCCAGTAACACCCACTAAAAGCCCTACGAAAAAACCTGAAACGGAATACGCCAAATCCATGAAAATGTGCCTGTGTGTTTTTATGCCCAACTGGGCTTGAAAATAAACGCGTACTATACCAGTACACGCCTGCTTGCTTGAATAATATGCATCATTATAATGCGCTTATTATTACTCCACTAACAAATACAGGCTATTCCAAGCGTCTTAATAACCCAAACTCATAGGGTAACTGCTTAATTTCATCCGGTTTAAGCAGCGTTCCCTCCGGCAGCCGACACAACAAGCGTAACACGATGGCGGAATCGCCCACTTGCATAGTAATACGCACACGGTTAAACGGGCAGCTGATGGATAACAATTCCGACAAATACTCTGCCGTCACCTGATGACCCACGCCGGAAATAAAGCCCTTATTTAGATAATTGCGTGCATCGTTCAGCATTATTGGCCCCTCAAAACGCCATAATCCAAATGCCGTAATAATGGGGGTATTGAGTAGATAAACACAGTTATTCATCATTAATCTATTAGCGTAATGGTGGGTAATTATTCAGTCCCCCCTCTTTGACGCGTGCCCTTTAGGGTAAAAAGAGGGGTTAGTACCCTAAGGGCATAAAGGGATATTTAGTCGATAAAATCCCCCTCAATCCCCCTTTTCAAAGGGGGAGGTGAATACTTACAATAGTGGTTAAAAAAACAGCATGTCACCGGATAAGAGGGGCAAGCCTAAACAGCAATACTCTTT
>JAPLRW010000295.1 GCA_026398935.1 Methylococcales bacterium | reverse complement strand
GTTATCAAGGTTTTTGTTGGAAACAACCATTGATAGCGTTACCTATTATATGATGGGTAATTAACGTTGAGCTGTTTTTTTGATAAAGTACGCGGATAAAATGTTGACTCTGTGCCTGATTGTGTAAGAGTAAGGTACTTTGTAGTCAACTTCTGGTGTTATAAAATGCCCCCTATGATTTTTAAACTCCCTTTATCTATTTTACTTATGACCTTAATCACCGCAACGGCTGCCAATGCGCAGTCTCTTAAGTCCTTACCCGCCTGTCCGAACAGCCCTAATTGCGTATCCAGTCAAGCGAACATTAACGATGCAGAACATTTTATTGCACCGTTTAAGCTGACGGTTGCGTCTGAACAAGCATGGGCGGCCTTACAGAACGCACTCTTACAGCAAAGTCGCACGATCATTACCACTAAAACCGATGTGACCTTACACGCGGAAGTGACCAGTTTAATTTTTCGGTTTGTTGATGATGTTGAAGCGATTCTCGATGAGGAGGCTAAGCTGATACACATTCGCTCGGCATCTAAAACAGGGCACAGTGATTTTGGTGTGAATCGTAAACGTGTAGAAGCGCTACGACAAGCCTTGCAGCAAGCGCGGGTGATTGAGTAGTGCGTTGTATCAAGGTTGGCGGGTGTTACTTACGCATTGTGTTTTACTGGGAGTGATGCGTAATGCTGTCCTATGAAACCGCTGTTTATATTTTTCGGCGTGATTTGCGGTTGGAGGATAACACCGCTTTAAATGCTGCATTGACTTTGTCTAAGCAGGTGTTGCCGTGCTTTATTTTTGATCCAGCACAGATCCAGTCCCATCCATATCACAGTAAGCCCGGCTTGCAGTTTATGCTACAGTCCTTGGGTGATTTACAGCAGCAGATACGCGCGGTTAACGGTAATCTGGCGCTGTATCACGCGACACCTGAACAAGTGCTTCGGGCTATTGTTGCTGAGCAGGGCGTACAGGCGGTGTTTATTAATCGCGATTACACGCCCTTTAGTCGTCAGCGGGATGCAGTGTTACAGCAAGTGTGTCAGGAATTAAATCTAACTTTGCATGTGTTGCCAGATTATTTACTTACCGAACCGGAACAGGCACTAAAAAGTGATCAAACGCCGTATAAAGTCTTTACTGCCTTTTATAATCGTGCGCGGCAGTTGGGCGTTGCTTTACCGCAACCTTTAGCCGCGGGACGTTTTTTATCGATTAGTTCGGCGATGAGTCTTGAGCAGATGGGATTAGTGGATGATAACGTGCAATCAAACCGTTTTCCCGGTGGTCGCGCTGAGGCGCTGAGCATATTGGCGAATATTGATGGCTGTACCGACTATCTTGCTACGCGCGACTTTCCGGCGCTGAATGCAACCAGTAAATTGTCGGCACACCTCAAATTTGGAACGGCTTCGGTACGGGAAATTTACACGGCTATTTTTAGCCAATTAGGCAGTGAACACCCTTTACTACGGCAATTGTACTGGCGGGATTTCTTTACACACATTGCTTATCATTTCCCCTATGTTTTTGGACGTGCTTTCTTACAAAAATTTGCGCAGTTGCCTTGGGATAATGATCGTGGTTTTTTTCAGGCCTGGGCGGATGGAAGGACTGGTTTTCCGATTGTTGATGCGGGAATGCGTGAGCTGAATATGACTGGTTTTATGCATAATCGAGTGCGTATGATTGTAGCGTCATTTTTGGTTAAAAATCTGCATATTAGCTGGCGATGGGGGGAACGTTATTTCGCGCAACACTTAGTGGATTATGATCCCTGTGTGAATAACGGTAATTGGCAATGGGCCGCATCAACGGGTTGTGATGCACAGCCGTATTTTAGAATTTTTAATCCTTGGCTACAGCAGCAAAAATTTGATCCCGATTGCCAGTATATATACCAATGGTTGCCGGAACTTAAAGATATTCCGGTTAAAATTATTCAGCAATGGGATAAAAAACATTATTCCTGCGCCTATCCTGCGCCGATCATTGAACATGCATACGAAACGGCTCTTACTAAGGCTCGTTATAAAAAAGCCGCTGAGTTGGCATGATAGTCATAATTGGCTCACATAGAGTAGGATATTTTTTGATATGTTATGGAGTGCGTCATGATGCTTAACGCGTTTTGTCCGTGTGGTTCGCTGTTACTGTATGCTGATTGTTGTGGCGTATACCATGCGGGAGTTGCCATACCGTCAACGGCGGGCACGTTAATGCGTTCGCGGTTTAGTGCTTTCGCGGTGCAAAATGCGGCGTATGTATTGCAGTCGTGGGATGAAACTACTCGACCCGCTGCGTTCGATTTGACGGATGATCCCACTATCTGGCAGGCATTAGAGATCGTGAAAACCCAGAAAGGGGCTGTAAACGATACGACGGGGCTGGTTGAGTTCAAGGCTTATTATACGTTGTCTGGCGAGGCGTATGTTTTGCATGAGCGCAGTCGCTTCATTAAGCGGCAGGAACGCTGGTTTTATGTTGATGGCCTTATTGCGGTAGCGGTAAAAAATTTAAGCGGTGTTGTGGGGTGATGTAAGCGGTTATATGTTGCTGCTGGTGCGTTGGTTAGCACTCCAGTGAAGCCTGTTGGATAGGCTATTAACGATAAGGTTATGTGTACGGTAAATAGCGCTGTCGGTCAATTACCCTAGACGAAACATGATTATTAATTTTTACCTTTGGGAGGACATTTATGAAACATTACTCATTGAATCTACAAACTGTTTCAGCTATTGCGCTGATGGTTGTTTGTTTTTCTGCTCATGCAGAAGCCGTGGATGCCGATGCGGCGAAAGCATTAGCCAAGCAAAATAATTGTTTTAGGTGTCACGGTGTTGATAAAGATAAAGATGGCCCTGCGTTCACCAAGTCAGCCGCTAAATTTAAGGCCGATCCTAAAGGTGAAGAGAAATTACTTCACCATTTGAGTTCAGGTGAAAAAGCCAAGTTTCCCGATGGTCATGAAGAGCCGCACATGATCTTAAAAGCAGAAGACCCGAAAGAAATCAAAAACTTAGTCGGTTGGATTCTTTCTCTGTAGCGTCCAGTATCTTTTGTGGCGACAGCATTTATTGTCTATTGTTCTAAAAGCGCCGTTTATTGCTAAAGATACGGGTAAATGTTCAGTTGAAAAGGGTCTGACACACATCAGGATTGGAACGGTTCATCGTTAACCGGTATGGCTTACAGTCTACATGCAGTCGATTAGGTCACTGCGATAGCACAGTCGTACTTGTTGTTGATGGGCTGTCACTAAGTGCGTGTTTCAAAAGTCCTCAGTTTAGCGTTCAAGTCGCCCAAGCATGAGATTTATCATGGCAATATGAATGAAAGCGGTGCTAGATTCGGTCAACACTTCGTAATCCTTGCTCAGTCGACGATAGCGATAAAGC
>JAPLRW010000086.1 GCA_026398935.1 Methylococcales bacterium | reverse complement strand
GGCGAATAAAAGGAAGAACGGCGTGTAAATTGTTCGAAGAGTTTCCGATGTTAAAAAGGCGTTATTGGGGTCAACATTTTTGGGCTAGAGGGTATTTTTGTGCAACGGTGGGCGAAATGACAGAGGATATGATTAAACAATATTTGGAGTATCATTTTGAGCCGGGTTCTACTAAAGACTTTGAAATTGAGCCTTAGGACACGTCGTTAAGTCGACGTGTGTCCCGACTTTCAGTCGTTAACTTAAACCCACCGTGCTTTAGCCGGTGGTTGTTTAGTTCCACTTCAGGGTTATTTGACAAAAAGAACGGTTTGTTTCACAACACCTCTGAAGCCCTTGGTGTAAGAGGCTTGCAGCCGAAATATCGATTTCAAAACTGTTGATGATATTTTTTGTAACATTATGAATATTAAAAGTATATTATCTATTGCAAAATTCATACTTGTGCTAGGCTAAAAATCCAAAATATCAATTAGCTGTTCCACAAAGTACGTTTTAGATTTAGCTTGTGCAAAAACTTGCCAATGATATAGTAATTTTGCAATAGTTTTTGCACTGAAATATGTGGCTATGATACTGAATATATTAGGAAAATAATATGTAATTATATGAGTGTAGAAAGTTGGCTTTTATATAAATCAAATGGTTGCGTATTGCATAAACCCTACCCTACCGTCAAAATTTCTGTGGTTATAGCTTACAACCCCGAAAGCATGCAAAACCTATATGGTTACGCCTAAGGTGAAAACAGTTCTTTGCTAGGATAAAACATCGTCAGACGTTAATTATCTTCATCTTCATCATCGTGCTTTCTGCCTCTGTTACGCATATCATGTTCATTAGAATTCCGATGACATTCAACACAATTATCGAAATTATGGACACCTTCTTCAAGGTGTTCACTGCGAATTTTTTCCGGCGTATGTTCATGGCAACCATAACATGTGTAGCGTCTGTAATTACTCTCTTCATGACAAGTTACACAACGGGCATTGTGGTCACCGTCTATAGCAAAATACCGCGTGTGGTCGAAGGTCGTCGGTACCCATTTTTCCGAGGTATGGCATTGCCCGCAATTGCCGCTAATTTGCTGGTGGAATGGATCGATGGGTGAGATATGGCAATTCTGGCACTGTGCGCGCAGTTCTGTTGCGAGTGAGGCATGATTAAAATGCGCCGGTTCGAAGCGCATTACGCCGACATGGTCACTGTGGCAGGTGACACAATCTTGATTCAACAACTTTTGGTGGAATGAGGTTAAGCTATTATGGTTGTCGCTCCTTGCGATGGTTTGTCCTGTCGAGGTTAATTTGCCAATCTCGGATACTTTATGGCAATCAGTACACCTTTTAGAATCAATGCCTCTGAAAGGTGCATGACAGGCAAAACAATTGCTTTCTAATTGCTGGTGGGCAGCAATTAGTTTGCCCGGCGCCACCATCAGGTGCGGATATAGGAATACTAGGGCGGCAATTGCCATTAAATTTAAGGCAAGTACGAGCTTGAGCATTTTGTTCATTTCCAGCCCCAGAACAGAAAAATACTGAGTATATGACCCAGCGCCAACGCGACAAACAGCATGAAAATCGGGATATGCATTTTCCGCCATTTAGTCATGGCATCCAGTGTCAGTGCATCCCAAAATATTGCTTGCTCGACTTCTGGCTTGGACAAACCCTGCAGTTGGAAGCCATTACGTTCACCTTGCACATGACGGCGTGATCGATCCAGCAAATGCTTTCCGACCAAACCGCTAACTACATTCACGCCCATCGTCATAACCGCAAGCCAGGGCAAAATGGCGTTAAAATGTATTCCGGCATGAATCAGGATAAACAAGGATCCCAGCCAGGCGGTGAACTCATGGAAAGCCAACAGTAACCTTGGATTTCCTGATATCATAATTTTACGCTTACGGAGCGAATAAGTCAGGGAAAGCATAATCAGCAATGTTCCGGGAATCCCCAGATAACGGCCGACCCACACCAGATTTAACCAATGTAGAAAATAATCCCCTGCTATTGTGGCAACGGCCAGCAAACCGAGTATTAGGCTGAAGGGAAGGATATGTTGCCGCCACAATGAACTTGCCATTTAAGCCTCCACTACCAAATTGGTTAAGGGGGTGCAAACACAGAACAGACAATATCCTGGCTCTGGATCGTAATCAGGGGGGAGCTGGTAGGCCACTTCCCCTGATAAAATCTTAGTCTGGCAACTGCCGCAACTACCAGCCCTGCAACCTGAGTTAACGCTTATGCCGTTTGATTCTGCAAACTCAAGCAAACTATTGGTAATGGGTTGCCATTGCAATGTTTTGCCTGAGGAAGAAAACGTGACCACAATATCCGTCTTAACCGCTACCTTATTCTGATCTGTGGAAGTGGTGCTTTTACTTGTACCAAGTTTAATGGATGCGGGGCCAAATGCCTCAAAATGGATGCTTTCAGCAGGTATCCCCCACGCATCCAATCCTGGAACAAGACTTTCCATCATGGGGGCAGGGCCACAAACATAGAATTGATAAGACATTGATGGCAATTGGGTCTGCAACAGGCCTATATCAACGCGATCCTGAAGGTGATAATCGCTTCCGGACAAATCTTTCGGTAAGGGTGCACTAAAACATACCCGAAAATGGAAATTCTTATGTTCCAGCGCCAGTGCTTCCAGCGTCGGCCCCATGACCATTTCACGGCTGTTGCGTACACCATAGAACAGCCAAACCTCCCGGTTTGGCTGATTGACTAGGCACCAGTTCAGCATACTCAGCATCGGGGTGATACCAATACCCCCCCCAATCAATACAACAGGGCTGTCACTGCCATCAAGGTAAAAATGTCCGGATGGTGCTCGGACAGACAAAGGGCTGCCTACCACGACATGATCGTGAAAATAATTCGATGCGCGTCCAGGTATTTCACTATTAGGAGGAAATGCCACTATTCTCTTAACCGAAATTCGGTAGCCTTCTGGGCAAGGCGCATCCGATAAGGAATAACAACGGATGAGCTGTTCGACTCGCCCAGTTGCCGTGGGCACATCAAGGCGGAAGGTTAGGAATTGCCCCGGCAAATAAGCAGGAAGCGGCTGGCCGTCTTCTGGCACCAAATAAAATGAACTAATGGATCGGTTGGCATCTTCGATAATTTTTTGATCCACCCTGAATGAACGATAGCCTGACCAGGCTGCAATGACGGGAGCCCCTGCTTCACCCAAGTTGTCGGGATATTGCCTTAGGGATGTTTCACTTCCGCCAGTTGATATCGCCTTATAGTCGACCCAATGACGCTTGAGGACGAAACCCAAGTAAACCGTCAATTGCAGCAGGACTCCCAAGGCGATCCAAAGCAACAAAGAAAGTGAGGTCATGACCCTATAAACCCAGAGAACAACATCTTAATCTCCAAGCTTTATTTGCCATGCTTGAAGTACACTTAAGCATATGGAAATAATTAGTCCCATATGCTGTTTGATTGAAATACGTTTGAATTACCATCTTTGCTTCCCATTTGTCGAGCCATCCGCCAGCAGTTTAATGTTGGGTCTTGAATATTTACTTAACCGCGCAATTACATATCCTAATTTATTCAATAAGATAGCATGCTCCCAATGTAAATATTCCTACCCGCCCACCGCTACTCCAGCAAACGGGATAATGCCGCATGTCGCTCATCAGACATAAGCCAGGGAATGAAATCCGTCATATCATCTGGCGGTTTGCTATGGTTTTGAGCGCACACTGTCAGATATTCATAAAGCCATCGCCGTCGGTTGATCCCCCATTGTTGTAGGGTGGCAAAGATGGAGAAGAGTTGCGCGGCCAATTCG
>JAPLRW010000040.1 GCA_026398935.1 Methylococcales bacterium | reverse complement strand
TATCATTTTGTCAGTTGGAGCGATAGTGTCAGCACCGCCAGCCGCACCGACAGCAATGTGACTGGCAATATCACCGTCAGCGCCAGCTTTGCCATTAACAGCTACAGTCTGGCGTATACGGCAGGCAGCAACGGCAGCCTGACCGGCAGCGCCAGCCAAACCGTCAACCACGGCGTCAGTGGCACAGCCGTCACCGCGGTGCCTGCCAGCGGTTATCATTTTGTCAGTTGGAGCGATAGCGTCAGCACCGCCAGCCGCACCGACAGCAATGTGACTGGCAATATCACCGTCAGCGCCAGCTTTGCCATTAGCAAACTCAACGACACCGGCATCACCACTTGTTCTGATGAAACCACCAATGGTTTAGCGTGTCCACAAGCCACCCATCCCGGACAAGATGCTGAATTTGGTCGTGATGTCACGCATAACGACAACAGCGACGGACATGCAGGCTTTAGCTTTACCAAAATCAGCAGTAGCGGTGCATTCTTAGCCGCCAGCGCCACCCAGTGGAATTGCGTCAAAGACAATGTCACTGGCCTGATGTGGGAAGTGAAAACCGATGATAACGGCCTGCACGATAAAGACTGGTCTTATACGTGGTATGAGCCAGACAACAGTAAAAATGGTGGCAATGCAGGCACGCAAACGGGCGTAACTGCCGCGTGTGGCAATACCGGTTCGTGTAATACCGCAGCCTACGTGCAGGCGGTCAATGCGGAGGGTTGGTGCGGTGCAAATGATTGGCGCATGCCAACCCGCGACGAACTTTCTGGCATTGCTGCTTTGGATCGCGTGAATCCAAGTATTGATACCGCGTACGTATGCTGACTTTAGTGGCGATGCGTGGTACGTCGGCTTCGGCTACGGCTACGATGTCGCGGACTTTAAGGTCAACGACTATCGAGTGCGGTTAGTTCGTATCGGACAGTGATTTTGGTTTTTGTTTGATGAAAAGAAACGATATCCCCATCTGGCGTGATGCCAACCGATTGTTGCTCTTAGTGGAACAAGCGGTGCGGCATTTCCCGCGTTACCATAAGTACACCTTGGGCAGTGAGCTGCGTCGCCAAGCTATGAAAATCTGTCAATGGATACATCGTGCCTGGCAGAATCGGGCGCAGGCGCTGGCGATTCTGCCGCGTTTGGTGTTAGCGGTGGATGACCTGAAGATTCAGTTGCAACTGGCTAAAGAATTGCAAGTGTTTCGGAATTTTGCCGAATTTGAGCAATTGGCTGAATTGACGGTACAGGTGGGTAAACAGAGTGGGGGGTGGTTGCGGCGTTTGCAGGTTGCACAGCCAGAAGTTTCACGCCCAGCGTGAAACGTGTGCTGAGTCACTGTGCGCCCGTGGGGCTTCTGGTTTTGTCCGGCTGACGTTGGCCTGGCAGGACGCGGGGCATTGGTAGGGGCGCACCTCTGTGTGCGCCCTGTTTAGAGTACACAGACGTTAGGATAGACACTCAGTCAGGGCAGACACGCAGTCAGGGCAGGCACGCAGGTCTGCCCCTACGGGGGTGCTCTACAGAAGCATGAAAAAAACCCTTGTGTCCTACCGTATTGGATGGGTGCAGGGGGCGAACTTCACGGGCTATGCGGTGTTTTGGTCGTCGTCCTCGTATGCTAACAATAGTAACAATGCGTGGAACGTCAACTTCAACAACGGCAACGACAACGCGAACAATAAGAACAACAACAATCAAGTGCGGTTAGTTCGTATCGGAGCGTGACTTTAGAAATGATGGGTTACCCATTTGATGTGGGATATTCTGTAGGGGCGCACCTCTGTGTGCGCCCTGCTCAAAGTGTACAGAAGTCAGGGCAGACACGCAGGTCTGCCCCTACGGGGTGAAAATACCTCGGCATAAGGTGGTAACCCAATGGTGAATGGAGTGTGGCATGAATAATAACGTCATCACCTTCAAAGGTCTTTATGAGGCTTATTGTGGATGCAGGCGGCGCAAACGGCGCACGCAAAACGCACAGCGTTATGAAATGCGTTTGCTGGATAACCTCTATGAAACCCTTAGCGCCTTGCAAAACCGCAGCTACTCCCCACACCGTAGCATCCGTTTTGTGGCGCAACGACCCAAAGCAAGAGAAATCCATGCGGCGGATTTTAGTGACCGCGTGGTGCATCATTGGCTAGTACCACGGCTGGAAAGGTTATTTGAGCCCATTTTTATTCACGATGTGTATTCCAATCGTGTCGGCAAGGGTACGCATAAAGCGGTAGACAGACTGCAACGCTTTATAACCTTAAGGTCACAAGTACACAGTGTCGGCAATGACGGATGGTTCTTACAACTGGATATTGCCAATTTTTTTAACAGTATCGACAAGCCGATTTTGTTTAAATTGATACAGCAGCGGTTGCGGAAGGCGGTTAAACAACAGGTAGGTAGGGGCGAATTGTTACAAACAGGGCGAATAAATTCGCCCCTACAGCCAGAAGAAGCGGACACCCTGCTGTGGCTGTGTCATGTGTTGCTTAAACATGATGCCAGCCACAAGGCGATCTATCGGGGCAAACCTGCTCTGCTCCAGCGCGTACCGCCGCATAAGCAATTGGGCAATGCGGGTAAGTCTAAGGGTTTACCCATTGGAAATCTGACCTCACAGTTTTTTGCCAATGTCTATTTCAACCCATTTGACCAGTTTGTAAAACATCAACTCAAATGCCGCCATTATTTACGGTATGTGGATGATTTTATTTTGTTGGCGGACACGCCGGAACAGCTTGTGCAATGGCGAGCGCAAATAGTGGCATTTTTACAGGATGAATTGCAATTGACGTTGAAAGTTTTGGCAGAGCCGAGTCCCGTCAAATCCGGTGCGGATTTTTTGGGCTACATTGTGCGTCCACACTACCGCTTGGTACGCCGCCGCGTAGTGGGAAATTTGCGTGAAAAACTGCATGACTTCCAGAGCAAACTGGTGCGCGGTAATGTCCGTAGTGGCTACAGCGTAACCCTGCAAACAGAGGTTATGGCAGAGCTGCAAGCCACCTTGGCAAGCTACCGTGGGCATTTTAAACACGCCAACAGTTACCGCCTCCGTCAGCAGATTGCGCGGGAGTTTCCATGGCTAAACCTGATTAAAGACAGCCAGCCATCGCCATTGAGTATGAGCTACAAACGCCAGCAGCAGTTTTTTAGGCAGCGTTATCCGGCGACGGATTGTCATATTCAGCGCGGGACAGAAATGGATGTATTACCGCCCCGCATTAGCCGCGTAAAAAAACACCAGCAACCCATTCAACAACAAGCAAACCCCATCAGCCGTGTGGTCGTTCGTGAACAAGGACATCTTAAAAATGGCCTTAAACGCCGCATGGCTTACCAATTATTCATTAAACCCGGAGTGGAATTATGTCCAAACCAACGAAAAAAGCAACGCTAAGCTGTTTATTGGCCTTACTGCCCTTAATAAGCCATGCCCAAACCTGCCAGACCAGCAGTATACCCGCGACCACGCCAGATACCCAATTCACCAATAACAATAATGGTACGGTGACTGACAACAAAACCGGACTGATGTGGAAACGGTGCAGCGAAGGCCAAACCTTTAATACCGGAACCCATGCGTGTGATGGCAGTACAGCCACTTATACCTGGCAAGGTGTATTACAACAGGCGCAAAGCGTCAATACGGCTGGCTTTGCAGGCGCTAACGACTGGCGTGTGCCCAATATCAAGGAATTGCGCTCACTGGTTGAATTGCAATGTGTTGATCCTAGCATTAACTTAATGGTGTTTCCAGCTACGCCGAGTGCGGTGTTTTGGTCGTCGTCCTCGTATGCTGACTATAGTTACAATGCGTGGAACGTCTACTTCGGCAACGGCAGCGACGACGCGGACGGTAAGTACTACTACAGTCAAGTGCGGTTAGTTCGTATCGGACAGTGATTTTGCGTTTTTGGTTTTGAATCGGGAATGGTGAATGGTGAATTTTCACTATTTTACATTCCGTGGTAGTGGTCGTTCATACGGAAACAGACGATGTAATTCGTGTTATTTCTTTACGGAAGGCGGTTAAAAATGAACAAAAACTTTATTTCTCCAATGTCTGATGATTTTGACGAATTCCCTGAGATTAGCCAAGCTGATTTAAATAATTCCATTCGACGGCGTAATTTTGCTCACATTGAAAAAAAACAAAATGTCAATTTAGCGTTAGATGCTGATGTTATTGTATGGTTTAAACAAAAATCAGGCGATGAAGGATTTCAGTCACTTATTAATGCGACACTGCGAGAGGCTATCGTGCGTAAGAATGGTGAATGGTGAGTTTTCACTATTTTACATTCCACATTCTCACCTCGTACGGCGGATAAGTCCGTAAGGTGGAATGCGATAGTAGTTCCGCCGGATGTTAAACGGATCACATTATTGCAAATGTTCTGATGTATGCGATTATTAAAAACCGCCCTTGGGAAACTGGGGCGGTTTTTTTATGCGGCGGGTATAATCACGCCATAATCGCTATTTTTAAAGGAGCTACCTCATGCAATCCACTACTTCGCCCGCGCCGACTTTGGATGATATTTTGCGCCTGTTTCAAGAAACGGATCGAAAATTTCAAGAAACAGATCGAAAATTTCAAGAAACAGACCGCATTATGAAAGAAAATCAGGCGGAAATTAAAGAAATGAAAAAAGAAACTGAGCGTATGTCCCAAGAAACAACCCAGTCTTTCAAAACAGTTAATACCATTATCGGTAATTTAGGTAACAGGTTGGGGCAATTTGTTGAAGAGGCGGTGCGCCCTTCCGCAGTTCGATTATTTCGTGAATGTGGTATTGATATTCATGAAGTACAGCAAAACATTGCCGTTAAACGGGATGGTGAAGGATTAGAAATAGATTTGCTGGTAGTCAATGATAAAGATACCGTGGTGATTGAGTGCAAAAGTAATCTCAGTATTGATGATGTGAATGAGCATTTGGTGCGCTTGGATAAGATTAAGCGCATGTTGCCGCGTTATAAAGACAACCGCGTGTTAGGGGCGGTTGCAGGTATGGTGATTCCTGACAATGTCGCGCAATATGCGATACGCAAAGGTTTGTATGTAATCGGGCAAAACGGCGATCATTTGGCGTTGCGTAATGAACAACTATTTTTGCCAAAGGTGTGGTGAGCCTTGTGGTCAGGCAGGATGGACAGGAAAGGGAATCCGTGGCTTGCGGAAGCCAAACAGTTAAGGCTTTGTCTGCTCAGTGAGCGCGGTAATGTTTAAATGCAGGATATTATTCAAAACGCCTTACGCCCAGCGGGGCGCAAGGGTTAAGGCGCTGCCTATCACTTTAAGCTGCGGCCTTTGGCATCTTTATCAAGGTGTGAAGTGAGAATTAAAAAGCCTTCAATAAATCCCCACAATAAACCAAAGCCACCGGTTGCAACGGTGAGTGCTATTTGTAATACGGCGGTTCCGTAAAAGCCTAGGTATATACGGTGTGCGCCAATCCCGCCTAGTACCAGCCCTAATAGCGCGGCAACCATGCGGTATTTTACGGGTTGCATGTTTTCAGCGTAGATAATTAAGGGTTTTACCTGGGTTACTTTACCTTTCTTAACTTGGAACTCAATGTCTTCGCCAACAACGGGTGCTGCCCTTGAACGCCATACGTTGACATTAAAATCATACAATTCATTGTCACTTTTAATAACGCCAACGGTTGGGGTGTCGTGGGAGTATTTTTCTATTTGCCCTATCATGCTGCTTTATCCTTAATTGATATTATTATTGTTAGGTTATTCTTTTAAGCGTACTGCTAAAACATCACACTGCGCATGGTGCAAAATGCCATTGGCGGTTGAGCCTAATAATAACGCTAATCCGTGGCGACCATGCGATCCAACAACGATTAAATCCACCTGATTTTCTTCGGCAATGGTTACTATTTCAATTTTAGGGCTGCCGATGACCAGCCATTGGTTCTCATCCTTTACGCCCAGTTCTTTACCCAGTTTTTCCAAGCGTTGTTTGGAAAAGCGCATGAGCTCTTCGTTCAGTTCAATGTCAAAGGGCATTATCTGCCCATCCATCGCGCTGGATATGGGCAAATTGTCGGTAACATGCACAATGCTGAGTTTTGCCTGATAACGCTCACTGAGTTCTTTAGCGCGTTCGGCAACGGTATGGCTGTGATCTGAGAAATCGACGGCCAGTAATATATGGTGGTAACCTTGCATAAGTTCTCCTAGCGTAATCCAGTAAACAATAATAAGCCTAACGGGCTAAACGCCGACCATAGGAAATAACGCATCCATCAATTGGTAAAAACCAAGATTATACAAAAAGGCGATGCCTAAGCCAACGGATAAAGGCTGGGATAGGGCGTGGCGTATAATATGCGCACACACCAGCCAATGCCAGATCATTAATGTCAGCAGTACCGACACGATGCTCGCGTCCAATTGACCCGTTGCGGATGCCGCGATAGCAGGTAATGTAAAAGAACTTATCAGGGCATCAGTGCCTAACAGTGCGCACAGCACTTGATTATACCGTTCGGGTTTATTGGCCGTAGCGAGTATTCCCCATACAAAGCCAGCGGTTACGCTGATTTCGACCACTACTTCTAACGCGCCTTTTAAAAGGTCATCATGCGGTGCCAGCACTGCAAAAGCAATGACGGCATAGAGGGCTATGATGACGCTTAGCAGTGCGTTAGAGCGCGGAATATCTTGCGGCGCCTGACGAAATAAACACAGCTTAAAAAACAGGCGCAGTAACGCTAACATATTATTCAGCTCCTTCCAGTGCATGTTCAGCTTGCATCCACAATTCTTCAGATTCCTCTAGGGCTTTGTCAATTTTATTTTTTTGTTCTAATAGCTGTTTTAATTGCGCCTTAGCGGTATCGGCATAAATTTCTGGATCAGCCAATTGCTGTTCCAATTTTTGCTGCAGTTGGTGGTAATGATCGACTTGTAATTCGGCTTTTTTAACCGCATCCAGCCAAGGCTTTAGGCGCTGACGGCGCTCGGCCTCTTGTTTTCGTTGATCCTTGCGCGATACGCCCGCGTCAAGTTCTTCTGAACCGGGCGGCGTATTTTGCGTCAGTGTTTGGTTACGCTGCTCAGACATCCACGAGCGGTAATCATCCAAATCACCATCGAAAGGCTGTATTTTGCCATTGCCCACCAGTAAAAATTGATCGGTAACGGTACGCAATAAATGCCGATCATGTGACACCACGACCAATGCACCCTGAAAGTCTTGCAAGGCAACATTTAAGGCGTGGCGCATTTCTAAATCAAGATGGTTAGTCGGTTCATCCAGTAATAATAGATTGGGATTCTGGTAGACCAGTAAGGCTAAAACCAAGCGCGCTTTTTCACCACCGGAAAAAGGTTTAACAGCCTCTTTGACTTTGTCGCCTTGAAAATCGAAGCCGCCTAAGAAATTACGCAAATCTTTTTCGGTAGCTTGTGGATCAATCTTTTGTAAATGCCACAGCGGCGATTCATCTAAACGTAATTGCTCCAGTTGATGTTGGGCAAAGTAGCCTATTTTTAGAGCATCTGCGCCTAACATCGTGCCAGTTAATGGCTGCATATCGCCCGCCAATACTTTAATCAAGCTGGATTTTCCTGCACCATTGGGGCCAAGTAAACCAATTCTGGCACCTGCCGCAATGGTTAAGCTGGCTTGATTGATGATAATTTTATCGTCATAGCCAATGTCGGCTTTCTCTAAAATCAGCAAGGGGTTGGGCATTTTTAGCGGCGCGGGAAAGCTAAAATTAAACGGCGAATCAACGTGCGCAAGCGCAATTAACTCCATCCGTTCCAATGCTTTAATACGACTCTGTGCTTGTCTGGCTTTGGTGGCCTGTGCTTTAAAACGATCAACAAAACTTTGAATATGCGTTATTTCGCGTTGCTGCTTTTCAAAGGCAGATTGCTGTTGTGCCAGCTTTTCGGCGCGCATCCGTTCGAAGGCTGAATAATTGCCAGTATATATTTCCGCTTTGCCCTGTTCGATATGCACGATATTGCTGCAAATGGTGTCCAGAAAATCACGATCATGGGAAATTAATAACAACGTGCCGGGGTATTTACACAACCAGTCTTGCAGCCAAATGACGGCATCTAAGTCCAAGTGATTGGTCGGCTCATCCAATAATAAGACATCGGAGCGACACATCAGCGCTTGTGCCAGATTTAAACGCATTCGCCAGCCGCCGGAAAACGCACTGACCGGATGTTGTTCTTGTTGCGTACTGAATCCTAAGCCATTCATCAGTCGTGCGGCTCGCGCTACTGCGGTGTAGCCGCCAATCAAGTCTAATGCGGCATGTAATTCTGCCTGCTTTAAACCGTCATTTTCCAGTTCGGCTTGCAAGGTTTGCGCTTGAAGTCGGCGTAATTCCTGATCGCCATCCAGTACATAATCCAGCGCTGTGCTGTTAACCGCGGGTGTTTCTTGCGCAACGTGCGCCACTTCCAAGCGCGGTGGCATCGAAAAATCTCCTTCGTCGGCGTGTAATTGCCCGCGCACCATTGCAAATAAGCTGGATTTTCCCGCGCCATTCGCGCCGGTAACCCCTACTTTTTGCCCTTTATGAATGACAAAAGACGCTTCCGAGAAAAGCACACGCACACCGCGTCGCAAAGATATATTTTTAAAATTTAGCATGAATCCACAGAGTAATAGGTCGTATTTGCATCGGTTGATAGACAGTGTAAAACGAGTCTATCCTTAAAAATCCGATATAAGCCTATATAATAGGCTAGATAGGCGCGTTCAGATAAATAATTTCCCCGCCTCATCGCGAACAGTTGGCATTTTAAAGATCACCCGTGAACAATATCACGCTTTGTATGTGATGGGTTTCTGTGTTTTGGTGTCGCGACTAAGAAATAAAGTGGATAATACGCTTATGTTGGAACGCTGTTTGAAAGGCGGTTTGTGGTGCGTTTATTGCGCCATGAACTTACATTAATATACGTACAGAATGATGAAACGATATGCACAATACAACGCTTTATGCGCTTGATTTTGACGGCGTCATTTGTGATAGCGCCTTAGAAACCGGATTGTCCGGCTGGAAGGCGGCTATACAGATATGGCCAGATATGCCTACACAACCGCCACAGCTACTCAGTGATCAATTTCGTCTGGTTCGACCCATTCTTGAAACGGGTTACGAGGCTATTTTGATTATGCGCATGCTGTTTGAGGGTGAAACGGTTGCAAACATCCTAGCCAGCTTTCATGAGAACAAGCAAGCGGTTATTGACAGTGCAAAAATGGATGTTGGTACGTTAAAAAAACTGTTTGGTACGACGCGTGATGCATGGATTGAAAATGACTTGGATACTTGGCTGGCCATGAATCCTTTGTTTCCAGGTATGGCGGAAAAGTTGAACCAATTAAGTCAGCAGGGAATATGGTATATCTTAACCACCAAGCAGGAGCGCTTTGTTACGCAGATATTGAATGCCAATCAAATTATGTTGCCTGAACAGCGAATTTTTGGCATGGATCGCAATAGAGATAAGGATGATGTATTGATCAGTCTGGTCAGTGATCATCCAGAGGCTACGTTCCTGTTTGTAGAAGACCGTTTGCCCGCATTGCTGAGTGTTAAACACAACCGGCAGTTGCAAGGGGGTGGTTTGCAACTGGTTAGTTGGGGTTTTAATACCTTACAAGATCGGCAGGCAGCCGAAGTTGCGGGTGTTGAGGTCATTGACCTTGAAGCATTTACACGGCTATAGCCTAATCTGACAAAAGCGTTTATCGAGGGGTAAATGGCTAAAACCCCCCGTTGATGCTCTTTTGTTAACGCGGGAATCATCGAGTTGCTTGCTTGCCGTACGTGAGCTTTTGCTAGGAAGTTTGCAAGTAAGTCTCCAGTTCTATTAGCGGTAAAGG
>JAPLRW010000103.1 GCA_026398935.1 Methylococcales bacterium | reverse complement strand
GTAACCGTTGTCGACGATGCAGTATGCTCCCGAAAAATAAGCCATAAAACCTATGCTCTGCAACGTATGCAACAGCAAGGCGTGATCATTAGCAATTATGAATCGGTATTATTTGAATGGTTACGTGACGCAACGCACCCAGCATTCAAACACATTTCAAGCCTGCTGCGCTAACCGCTATCAACTCCCCCCGCAATGCCATCCTCCTTTATATGGGGTTGCGTGCGTCTAATGCAGCACTATCACTAGCAGCGGTTAATTCACTCGCGCTATCAATAAGCTGGGTTTGTAAGAAAGGTGAAGGCGTTTGACCGTCTACTTCAGCATTCGCTAAAATCGTTAATTGTTGCTGAAGTTGGTTGGCATTAACGGCAGGCATAACAAAATTAAACGGCCCTGCACTGGCAAGCGTTGCATTGAGGTAGCCAGGATTTAATTGGCTAAATTGCTCATAACTGAGATTAGCCAATTCAGCAACGGTTCGTAATTCTTTATTAGCCAACTGTAGCATTTCAGCTTGTTGATCGATATTAATGGTTACAAAATAAGGCGCATTGTTAATGGGCTTAACGTTAAGATGGTAACGCGCGGGATTAGCAAAAATGGTGGCCAGCGCCAACAATCTCGGCACATAATTTTTCGTTTCTTCCGGTAACGATAACGACCAATAATCGCTAGGCAATCCTTGCGCAATATTTTTCTTTATGGCGGCATCTACCCGGCCTTGTCCAGAATTATACGCCGCCAATGCCAGCAACCAATCGCCTTTAAAATGCGTATTTAATTGTGACAAAAAACGAATAGCGGCTTGTGTAGAGGCACTTACATCCAGCCTATCATCATAGTAATCGTCTTGTTTAAGATTAAACTCCCTGCCCGTACCCGGCATAAATTGCCATAACCCTGCGGCACTTTTAGGCGACTGCGCCGTAGCCTGATACGCACTTTCAACAATAGGTAACAAGGCTAATTCTAACGGCAATTTATGCTTACTCAGCTCGTCAACGATGTGGTAAAGATAAGGACGGGCGCGTTCAGACACTTGCCGTAAATAATCTGGGCGCTTAGTAAACCAAGCCACTTGCTTATTGATCCGCGCATAAGCACCATTTTCTGGCAAAGGATCGATAACCTTAACGGTTTCATTGGGAATAGGTTCTATCGCTGACGGAGCGGCTGTTTTTGTCGGTAATTTTCTAGGGGACACAACGCAGGGGCTAATTAACGCACGGGGCTTTAAATTGGCTGTACGGAGGAAAAAATCGGACTCATCAATGGGGGCATACGTGTCTGGCGCTACAAAAACGGTGCTTGTAAACGCAGGCTTATTCATCACGGTATTTGATTTTAATTCCGTCTCAGCGGCTAATGGCGTGCAACGTGGAGAGGTATCCGCAGCCACCTTTATATTTTCGCCAACACCAGACGCATCAACATTACCCTTACCAATATTCAATACCGGAGCACTGTTATTTTTATTGTTTTGCGCGGTATGTATTTCGGGGGTGTCTTTCATGATAGACATGGAAGGCTGTTTCAACATGTTATTGAGTACATCACTTTTAAAGTGCTGAAACCTATACAGCCGCACCTGCACTGCCGATGTCTTTAATAACTGATCAATGTCACTCGCCACTGTATTGATACCACCACTCACCATTGGTCGAAACATATCGATTTGCGTGTTCATTTGCATGCCCAATCGAATACGCTCCCAAACGTCAGTGGGCCGATAAATACGCTTAATTGGCATCAAATGCTTAGATGATTTATTCCGTTTACTTTTACCCGTAGATAGCTTTTGGCTACCCGCGTGTTGATGACTGCTTTTTTTGGACTTAACTGTTGCGCTAGTGTCGCTGGCATAACCGAACACAGATACGCTGATAACCAGATTAAAGACCAACAATAATAATCGCATTTTAACCCTTATATTAACGCCCCGCCTTTGCAAATATGGCATGCGTTTTAATGGATGATTAAGTCAATCCTAATATTGCAAGTGACTTTTGATACACATGGAAGAATAGAATAAGCATGTTGTTATACAAGCATCGTTGCAACAAAGGCTTCATTCTTATTAACTGCGTCACAAAAAATAAATCCACTGCTTCTTTTTTTTCTTTTTTTTCATTCCATGCTTGCCCTGTATAATTACAGGTCAGTGCCTGGAAAGATCAACTTCAATAAGTTCTATCCAGCTTAAATAACCGTACAAAATGAGTACACATTAAGCATGAGCGAAGATATAAAAACGTTACACGCAAAAGAAATACAGCGACGCCGGACTTTTGCCATTATTTCCCACCCTGATGCCGGGAAAACCACCATCACTGAAAAACTACTCTTATTTGGGGGTGCCATCCAATTAGCAGGGAGTGTTAAAGGTCGAAAAGCCGCCCGTCACGCAACATCTGACTGGATGGAGATGGAAAAAGAACGGGGTATTTCAGTGACGACCTCAGTGATGCAATTTGAGCATAATGATTGCATTATTAATCTACTGGATACGCCGGGGCATGAGGATTTCTCTGAGGACACCTATAGGACACTGACCGCGGTTGATTCCGCTTTAATGGTCATTGACGTTGCAAAAGGTGTTGAGGATAGAACTATTAAGCTGATGGAGGTTTGCCGCTTAAGAACCACGCCCATTCTAACCTTCATTAATAAGCTAGACAGAGAAGGACGCGAGCCTATTGAATTACTGGATGAAGTTGAAACGGTACTCAGTATTAAATGTGCGCCGATGACCTGGCCAATTGGCATGGGTAAACGTTTTAAAGGGGTTTACCATCTGTATAAAAATGAAATTCATTTATTCAGTGCGCAGCATGGGGGAAAAATCGCCAAAGCTGAAATAATTTCAGGCTTGGACAATCCTAAGCTAGATCAGTTGTTAGGCGCTCAAGCGCAAGAACTAAGAGATGAAATTGAATTAGTGAAGGGTGCTAGCCATGAATTTGAGTTAGAAGCATACTTAGCAGGTACATTGACGCCCGTTTTTTTTGGTTCGGCAATCAATAATTTTGGAATTATCGAGCTACTGGATGCCTTTGCTGAGTTTGCACCATCACCCAGACCAAGAGAAGCAGAACAACGCACAATAATCCCCACAGAGCCTCATTTTACGGGTTTTGTATTTAAAGTACAGGCCAACATGGATCCGGCGCACCGTGACCGTGTAGCCTTCCTGCGTGTCTGCTCAGGGAAGTTTGATAAAGGCATGAAGCTTAACCATGTGCGCATTGGTAAAACGATTCAAGTAGCAAATGCCATCACCTTTCAAGCCGATACGCGTAAAAACGTCGAGGAGGCGTTTCCTGGCGATATTATTGGCATGCACAATCACGGCACTATTCAGGTCGGTGACACCTTTACGCAAGGGGAAAACCTCAAATTTGGGGGTATTCCTTACTTTGCTCCAGAACTGTTCCGTCGTGTCGTATTAAAAGATCCTTTACGGGCGAAAGCATTACAAAAAGGCTTGGTACAGTTAACCGAAGAAGGCGCAACGCAGTTATTTAAACCCCTTAAGAACAATGATCTTATCCTGGGTGCTGTCGGTGTATTACAGTTCGATGTCACGGCTTTTCGCTTAAAAGGCGAGTATAACGTTGACTGTGTTTATGATGCGGTATCGATCAATTCCGCGCGCTGGGTTAGCTCTACGAATGCCGCAAAGCTGGAAGAATTTAAACGTAAAGTATTTGAAAATTTAGCCGAAGACGGTGGTGGTTACCTTGTTTACTTAGCCAATAGCCGCGTCAATTTACAATTAGCCCAAGAGCGCTGGCCGGATATAAAATTCAGCACCACGCGGGAATTATAAAATCCACTTTAACCCTGAGCGAATAGCTTAAAATAAAATAGGTGATACATGACTGTTAATGCAGAAGCGTTTAAAAAAGCACTACAAGATTGGGCCAGTGGTGTAACAATTGTAACCACGACATCCTCTTCAAACGAACCGCTAGGCATGACGGCGACGTCTTTTACCAGCGTATCTATGGAACCACCACAAATATTGGTTTGTATTAATGATTCCGCATTAACATCTGCCGCTATTGCCGAAAATCACTATTTTGCAGTGAACATTTTAGGTGCAGATCAGCAAGCTATTTCAAATTTATTTGCGGGTGGCGCAAGCGTAGAAAACCGCTTCGAAAGCGTAGCGTGGAGTAAAGGCATCAATGCTGTTCCGGTGCTAGACGAGAGCATTGCTTCACTTGAATGTAAGGTAGTCCAACAAATTAGAGCGGGAACGCACTGGGTAATAATAGGTGAAGTTAAGCAGGCTATCTGTAGATCGGGGAAACCGTTGTTGTACTTTCGTACACGGTATAGACAATTGAATAATGAGAGTGATCAGTAAAAATGTTTATCGACTATTTCTAAAGCATTAACCCAAAAAAGCCCTCTCGCCTTGAAGCGAGAGGGCCAGGAGATTACTCAACCATTACGTTTCTTAATCTTTTAGTTTTTTCTAATGCTGCAGCTGCTTGTGCATCAGTTACTTCAGCACCTGGCGTAGCAAGATGTTTTACTTCATCTGCTTTCAACATCATAACTAAAATTACGGTACCAACAATCAGACCGCCAATCCATAACCAAAAAGTATCTTTTTCTTTTGCTTCTGCCATTTCTGTATCCTCTAGGAGTAATTATTATTAGAAAGCTCCTTCCCATTTGTCTGGAAAGGTCTATAGCTTCAAACCATAGCCTGCTTGTCGATGAATCTAGTGTTTCGATACGACGTGCAATTTATATCATGTTGAGGGGTTGCTGTCAAAATGATTTTGTACAAAAAACAGAATATCCTTATGGTTATTACCGAGGCTAAAATAAAATAAGCATAGGGTTACGAATAAGCTTACTGCTCAATAGCGGTAGCACTTAACACCCCATTATGTTTAATAACTTAATTTTTTACACTATGAATCTATAACATAACTTGTTAGAATCAAGCCTTCTAAGCCGTCTTATAGCGGCACAGCCTCCTAACCCAATCACACACTAAATGAGCACTGATTATCCCGAAAAAACGTGTACAACAGATCGCCTAGTACGCCATCCTAAGTTAGTTGCCGCCGCCATTGCGGGCACAAAAACCCAGCAACGCCGCGATGGCATTTATGCGTATCCAAATGAAACTTTTGAGCTAGAAGGCATCCCTTTTATTGTTACCGCTGTTGAGCGTCAACGCTTAGGTGATATGAGCGATGCTGATGCACAAGCAGAAGGGTATCCGAGCCTAGACATGTACAAACAGATTATTTTACAGATGCACGCCAATATGACGTGGGATGACGAAGGACTGGTTTGGCTACACGTATTTAAACGCAACGATTAAACCTTAGTAGGTTGTGCGGTGTATGCAGAAATATCCGCATACACCACGCCACAAGCGTGTCTTCTTTATCAATGAACCAAACTTAACAAGACGCCAGCAGCGACTGCAGACCCAATTACACCAGCAACGTTAGGCCCCATTGCGTGCATCAGTAAGAAGTTATGCGGATTGGCTTCCAAACCTAACTTATTAGCTACTCTCGCCGCCATAGGAACCGCTGATACACCAGCAGCACCAATTAAAGGATTAATGGGCGTACTGCTAAATCTATTCATAATTTTAGCCATAATAACGCCTGTAGCTGTACCAATACAAAATGCGATAGCCCCTAAAGCCAATATACCTAACGTTTCTAATTTTAAAAAAGCATCTGCACTGAGCTTCGAACCAACCGCTAAGCCAAGAAAAATAGTCACAATATTAATTAATTCATTGGCAGCTGTTTTGCTTAATCGCTCAACCACACCACTCGCGTTCATTAAATTTCCAAAGCAAAACATGCCGACTAACGGTGCGGCTGAAGGTAATAATAAGGTTGTTAATACCAACAAAACCAACGGGAAAATAATTTTTTCAACCTTACTCACATTCCGCATCTGTTGCATTTCAATGCTTCTTTCCTCCGGCGTGGTTAATGCTCGCATAATCGGCGGCTGAATAAGTGGAACCAGGGCCATATAAGAATAGGCAGCTACCGCAATAGCCCCCAGCAAATCAGGCGCTAATCTGGACGCAACATAGATAGCCGTAGGGCCATCTGCACCACCAATAATAGCAATAGCAGCGGCATCTTTTAAGGTAAATTCTAAGCCCGGTATAATATTTAAAGCCAGCGCACCCAACAATGTTGCAAAAATACCAAACTGAGCAGCTGCACCCAATAAAAGTGTTTTAGGATTGGCGAGCATCGGCCCAAAGTCAGTCATAGCGCCAACCCCCATAAAAATCAGCAGGGGAAAAACACCCGTTTTAATGCCTAAATACAAATAAGACAGAATACCGCCCTCTTCTGCAATACCGGCAACCGGAATATTACTCAGGATTGCACCAAAACCGATGGGTAACAATAACAATGGCTCAAAATCTTTTTTGATGGCTAAAAATAACAATAAAAAGCCAACCAACATCATTAAAACTTGACCAGCTTGAAAGTTATGAATGCCGGTGCTTTGCCAGAGTAGATTAAGATTTCCCATAGACTATTACTTGATTTAAGATACTTTTAAGTTACATTACTGACGCGTGTAAATCGCATTAAAGGTGGTTATGACACATCGAACATCATAAAACAATCAACGCCTGACCAACGGTTGCCATTCCACCTTCTTTTATATTGATAGCACTTACCACGCCCGAGAAACGGGATCGCACTTCAGTTTCCATTTTCATCGTTTCCATAACCACTACCACATCACCTTCAGTGACGATACTGCCAATACTGACATTTACTTTAAGTATAGTCCCCGCCATAGGTGCTTCAATCTTAATTCCAGAGCCAGTTCCGAGAGGTACATTGGTTACTATTGGATTAATGTCTAACGCCATTCCGCCAGGCCCAACTATAACGTTAAAATGTCGACCATCAACATTCACCGAATACGCTTCAACAGCAGACTCTTTTTGAGGGGCGCTAGCGGCCGCAAAAGCAACGGGATCGGGAGCAGACTCAAAAGCGGCAGGATTCCCGCGATTAACCAAAAACTTCCAACCCACTTGTGCGAAAAGCCCATCAATTAAAGCATCTTCCTCGATATTTTTAGCCAAAGTCACGCCTTCCGCTTTAGCTCTAGCCAAGACATCAGCAACTAAAGTACTCATTTCTGGTGCTAACAAGTCGGCAGGTCGGCAGGTTATCGGCTCGCTACCCTTTAAAACACGCGCTTGTAACGTCTTATTAACTGGCGCAGGCGTTGCGCCATACTCACCCTTTAAAACACCAACAGACTCTTTAGTAATTGTTTTGTAACGCTCACCAGTCATCACATTAATTAAGGCTTGTGTACCAACAATTTGTGAGGTCGGCGTTACTAAAGGGATAAAACCCAAATCCTCACGCACGCGCGGGATTTCCTTTAGAACCTCATCAAACCGATCCTCTGCGCCTTGCTCTCTTAACTGACTTTCCAAATTGGTTAACATTCCACCTGGAACTTGCGAAACCAATATGCGCGCATCAACACCTTTTAAACTGCCCTCAAACTGGGCATATTTTTTACGAACATCTCTAAAATAAGCAGCAATTTCTTCCAGTAAAACTAAATCTAACCCGGTATCCTGAGGCATACCTGCAAAACTAGCTACGATCGTTTCTGTCGGACTATGCCCATAGGTCATACTAAGTGATGAAATGGCAGTATCGACATTATCAAGACCTGCTTCCACGGCTTTAATGATAGTACCCACACTAAGACCGGTGGTCGCGTGGCACTGCATGTGAATAGGAATCGCCACCGCTTTTTTTAATTTAGTCACTAATTCAAACGCCGTATAAGGCGTTAACAAGCCGGCCATATCTTTAATACAAATAGAGTGTGCGCCCATGTCTTCTATCACGCGACCTTGCTCTACCCACTTATCAATGGTATGTACTGGACTTGTAGTATAAGAAATAGTTCCTTGTGCATGCGCATCCGTATTAAGTACCGCTTTAACAGCGCGCTCAATATTACGCATATCATTCATCGCATCAAAGATGCGGAACACGTCTACGCCATTGATGACACAACGCTCAACAAACTTGTCTACGACATCATCAGCGTAATGCCGGTAACCTAATATATTTTGACCACGAAACAACATTTGTTGAGGCGTGTTAGGCATTGCAGCCTTCAATAATCGTAACCGTTCCCATGGATCTTCGCCTAAATAACGGATACAGGCATCAAATGTTGCCCCGCCCCAAGACTCAATAGACCAATAACCTACCCGATCTAATTTTTCACAAATTGGGAGCATATCTTCGATACGCAGACGAGTTGCCAAAATTGATTGGTGCGCATCACGCAACACAACATCGGTAATACCTAAAGGTTTTTTACTGGCCTTAGCCATCACTATTGCTCCTATTTTTAGTCTTTATTATCTATAGTGCTTGTATAGGATATTTTTATTCAAGCCTTCCCTAACAACACAAAGGCGCAGAGAGTACATAGCCTCACTCCGCGCCTTTATTCTTCCAAAAAATTACTTATGTTTAGTTCTATATTGATGCACTGCAACACTAATAGCAGCAACACTACTTTGGTCAATACCATTATTGACAACAAGACCATCGATAATAGACGGCTCAGGAAAAAAACGCGACACCAATACGCCCATCACATGAATAGCGGCAATTAACATCACTAAAAACGCATAAACAATACCCATTCCTACGAGCATCAACTCAACGCCTGACGTTATTAATTCTGTCATAAAAGCCCCCTTTTTAAACCAAACAATACGTGCATTATCTATGAAACACCTTAAATAAACAACAAATGATGCTGCATTCCATGACATTTTTTTATCATAATCCAATACTTATGATAATTCTCACCCCATTTCCGGCTCAACAAAAAATATACCTCTCATAAAAAACGCTATATTTTTGCTGCAAAAAGCGAGGGCAAAAAAAAACCCAAGCGTTATGCTTGGGTTTAGTATTAAAAGCTTGGCAATTCCCTACTTTCACATGACAAACTGTCACACTATCATCGGCGCTAAGCGGTTTC
>JAPLRW010000017.1 GCA_026398935.1 Methylococcales bacterium | reverse complement strand
GGCAACGATTTAGACATCGCCATCAGTGGGCGAGGTTTTTTTCAAATCATTACCCCCAGTGGAGAGATTAATTACACGCGGGATGGCTCATTCAGTCGCGATGCGACGGGGCAGGTGGTTAATTCTGAAGGTTTTCCACTAGAGCCTGCGATTACGCTACCCCCCGACGCCGATCCCGGTAGTTTAACTATTGGTCAGGATGGCACGGTTTCTATTACCCAGAATGGCGTAGCCAATGCATTGGGGCAGATACAGCTAGCTGATTTTGTCAATCCAACCGGTCTGGAGTCTTTGGGCGACAACCTGTATAGAGAAACCGCCGCCAGTGGCGCACCTACTGTTGCCGCACCGAAAGATCAAGGCTTTGGAACGTTACGCCAAGCCTCTTTGGAAACCTCAAATGTGAATGTGGTGGAAGAGTTGGTGAACATGATTGAAACGCAGCGGGCGTATGAGATGAATTCTAAAGCGATTACCACCACGGATCAAATGTTGGCGGAATTGAAAAATCTGTAATGATAAGTAAAGGACATTAGTATGAAACGCTATAAACTCCTTAATGTGAGATTGGTCTGGCGGTGCTATTAAGTGCCTGTGAAAATATACCCGAACGCGATCCCGCTTTTGCGCCCGTAGAGCCTGCTAATTTACGCCCGCCTGTGCAAAATACCGGCTCAATCTATCAATCGGGCTATGACATGCGTTTATTTGAAGATCGTAGTGCCAAGCGTATTGGGGATATTTTAACGGTCAAGTTGGTTGAAAATACCAATGCGAAAAAAAAATCGGATTTGAATGCATCCAAGGATTCAAAAATAGCGGCTTCTGTACCCTCCTTCATGGGTGTCAGTCCGGGGGCGGTATTAGGGCAAGATCTAACGACCAGCGCATCTATGTCTGATGCCTTTAAAGGCGCGGGTGATGCGAATCAAAGTAATAGCTTGGTAGGAGATATTACCGTTACGGTGGTTGACGTTCTTCCCAATGGCAATTTGAAAATTCGTGGCGAAAAACGCGTCACGCTAAACCGAGGCAGTGAATACGTGCGTTTATCGGGGATGGTGAGGCCAGTAGATATTGATACGACCAATTCGATATTATCGACTAAAGTGGCCGATGCAACGATTATGTACACGGGGGATGGTTCTATCGCTGACTCGAATAAAGTTGGTTGGATAAGTCGCTTGTTTTTAAGCCCGTTTTTTCCTTTTTAAGATGAGAAAAACATGAATATTTTACGTAAGTCTGCGTTGTTGTGCCTGATATTGAGTTGCTTCACGGTAGTTCCGGCGTCTGCTGAGCGAATCAAAGACATGGCGTCTATTGCAGGCGTACGTAGTAATCAGTTGGTGGGCTATGGTTTAGTGGTTGGTTTGGATAAGTCGGGCGACAAAACGGCTTTTACTGGGCAGAGTATGCGTAGCATGTTGTCACAATTAGGGATTATCTTACCGCCCGGCGTTGATCCGAAAGCAAAAAATATTGCGGCGGTGGCGTTGAGCGCTGATTTACCCGCATTTTCAAAACCGGGACAAAAAATTGACGTTACCGTCTCGTCAATCGGCGATGCTAAAAGCTTACGTGGTGGTACATTGTTAATGAGTCCGTTAAAAGGTGCTGATGGCGGCGTGTACGCAATCGCCCAAGGGAATCTGGTGGTGGGTGGACTCAGTGCGGGTGGCAAGGATGGTTCAAAAATAACCGTCAATAATCCCAGTGTGGGCCGCATTCCAAATGGGGCATCGGTAGAGCGTAGTGTGCCTTCGCCGTTCGATCAAGGCGATGCCTTAGTGTTTAACTTGAATGAGTCTGATTTCACCACGGCGAATCGTATGGCCGAGGCAATTAATAAACAATTAGGCCCGAACACCGCCAAGCCGATTGATGCAACGTCGGTAAGAGTGAGCGCTCCGGCTGATCCGTCGCAACGCGTCAGTTTTGCCGCTATTGTAGAGAATATGCAGGTTTCGCCGGATGATGCACCCGCAAAAATCATCGTTAACTCACGATCAGGAACGGTGGTTATTAACGGTAAAGTCAGTGTGCAACCCGCAGCGGTGTCGCATGGGAGTTTAACAGTGACGATTAATGAAAATCCGCAAGTGAGTCAGCCTGCGCCGTTATCGGGGCCTGGCGCGCAAACGGTCGTGACACCCAAGTCTGAGATTAAAGTTGAGGAAGGTAATAATCACATGTTTGTGTTTAAGCCGGGGGTGTCGTTGGATGAAATTGTTCGCGCGGTTAATAATGTCGGCGCAGGCCCCAGTGATCTGGTGGCGATTTTAGAAGCGTTAAAATCAGCGGGTGCGTTACGCGCTGAGTTAATCATTATTTAGGTGACTGCGTATTGTATTGTTTTACGCCTAGATTCCTTAAAAGCGTCGCGTGACGCTTTGAGCGAATAAATCTGAGGATTTAAACATGTTAAATGTTCAAAATGCAGATGTATACACTGATTTTAATGGCCTAGCTAAGCTGAAAAATGAAGCCAGAGAGCAGTCTCCAGAAGCGTTAAAGCAGGCTGCCAAGCAATTTGAGTCGCTTTTTTTAAACATGGTGTTAAAAAGTATGCGTCAGGCAAAGCTGGGTGATGGTTTATTGGATAATGATCAAAGCAAGTTCTATCAGGATATGTATGATCAACAATTAGCGGTACACTTATCTGGCGAACCGGGCATTGGGCTGGCAGATTTGATGGTTAAACAATTAGGTGGCGATCAAACACGTCCCCTAGACAATAAAGACATTACAGACTATATCAATAATCCCTTGGTAAATGCTGGTACGTCGCAAGCATCATCCGGTGTTTACAGTGATCTGGACAGAATTAAATTAGAAACGATTCGGCTTGGCGATGCCCAAGCTTTTGCGCTAGGTGCGCTAGATCCTCCTGATGCATTAGAAGTGCAAGTCGGTGCTGCTGATGCGCCTGCTACGACCGTTTCTGAATCAAAGCAGACCTTTGTTGAACATCTATTACCCTTGGCACAAAAAGCAGCCGCCGAATTGGGCGTAGAACCTAAAGTGTTAATAGCGCAAGCCGCACTGGAAACCGGTTGGGGACATTCAGTGATTAAGAATCGTGATGGCAGCAGCAGCTACAATTTATTTAATATTAAGGTGAGCAGGGAGTGGGATGGTAAACAAGCGCGTGTTTCAGCGCTTGAATTTGAAGGCGGTGTTGCTAAAAAAGTTCAGTCTGGATTTAGAGCCTATGCATCTTATGCAGATAGTTTTAATGATTATGTGAAATTTATTAAAGAAAACCCACGTTATGCCGATGCCTTAAGACAAGTATCAAATCCAGAACAGTACATGCGTGAATTACAGCAGGCTGGTTATGCCACAGATCCGCGTTATGCTGGTAAAGTGATGACTATCTATAACAGTAAAGCATTTACGGCGAGTGAGTCAGCTCAGACGCTGGCAATGCGCTGAGTTAAGGGGGGATTATGGCAAGTGGTGTTTTAGGAACAGCAGTATCCGGACTGATGGCTTTCCAGCGCTCTTTGGAAACCACAGCGCATAATATTTCTAATGCCAATACCGAAGGGTATAGCCGTCAATCGGTGACCTCATCGGCGCGCTTGGCGCAATTTACCGGTGCTGGCTATGTAGGGCAGGGCGTTGATGTTACCAATATTGGCCGCAGTTATAATCAGTTTCTCACCTCGCAATTGCGTTCCAGTACCTCCGCATTTGGAGAGGTTAATCAATATAAAAGCTTAACCGGTCAAATTGATACCTTTGTGGCGGATCCCGCTTCTGGTTTGTCGCCTGTTATGAAAGATTTTTTTAGTGCGATGAATAAGGTGGCTAATGATCCTTCATCCATTGCCGCGCGGCAGGAAGCTTTAGCCGCATCAGATAACATGGCGCAGCGTTTTAATACCATGAACAGCCGTTTACAGGACGCTAATACGCAAGTTGCCAGCGATTTGACATCCATGACGGAAAAGGTAAATAACTACGCAGCCTCTATTGCCGATCTTAACAGTAAGATTACTCTTGATATGGGACGTTCGCCGGGTGGGCAGCAGCCTAATGATTTACTGGATCAACGTGATTTGCTGTTAAGTAAGTTGTCTGAGTTGGTTGATGTGTCGGTTGTACCGCAAAATAATGGCACGACCAGTGTCTTTATTGGCAAAGGACAGCCCTTGGTATTGGACAATACCAGCAACTCGTTGGTTATCACCGGATCAACAGTCGATCCTAAGAAATTGGATATTTCACTAAAAACCCCCGGGACGACCCAAGTCATTACCGATCAGATCGCGGGTGGTTCACTGGCAGGCACCTTACGCTTTAGGGATGAAGTATTAGCACCCGCGCAGCAAAATTTAAGCAATATTGCCGAAACCATGACCGCTGAAGTGAATAAATTACACGCTACGGGTTTTGATCTGGATGGTGGCACAGGTAATGATTTACTGGCCTATAATGCGGCGTCGGGGAAATTAAGTGTTAATTTAACCGATCCACGCAAACTGGCGGCAGCAAGCACCGCCGCAACTTTGCCCGGTGATAATCGTAATGCCTTGGCATTGGCTAATCTTGAAAATAGCTCAGTAGCTATTTTGCAAAATGGCGTTGCAACCACGACGACGGCGACATTTCAAGATGCTTATGGGCAGATTGTATCCAAAATTGGTACTCAGGCACAGTCTGCCAATATCAGTGCTGCAGCACAAGAAAGCTTATTAAATAATGCTAAATCGGCGTCTGAAAATTTATCCGGTGTTAATCTGGATGAAGAGGCGGCAAATTTGATTAAATACCAGCAATCTTATCAAGCGGCGGCACAAATGATTTCAGCGGCTAAAGGCATGTTTGATTCGCTGTTGGGCGCGGTTAGATAAGTGACACTTTCACAACAAATATCCGTTTAGCGCCGCACAGGTTTGGTATGATGATGCCCTTTCATGCCATGATCAGGAATCGTAATGCCGGATAGACCTGCCCCATCCCCCTCTTTAAACGACGATTTACGTTTACCTTGGATCATTACCTATGGCATGGCGTTATTGTTACTGGCTTATGTGATCGTGGCGTATAGCTACAGTGCCTCAATACCTGCCGCCATTACCTTGACAGAAGAGCAGCGCCTCAGTTTACGAACGATTTTCTATTGGCTTGCCATTCTTACCCTGCCTCTGACCAATTTAATTCGGCACATTCAATTACGGCTTAATCAGACCATGCCGACGGCAACACCCGCTAAAAATCGCTATTTTTTGACGGTGTTGGTGTCTATGGCCTTGATTGAAAGCATAGGCTTATACGGGTTACTGTTGTTTTATTTAGGGGATGGCGTCAATAGCTTGTTTATTTTCAGTGGGCTGTCTGCGCTAGGCTTGTTTTTATATCGCCCAAAATTGGCAGAGTATCGCTCAGTGGTTGAGGCATTGGCGGATAAACAAGCGGCGAATCAGCCCTTAAGTCAGGACCGCTAACATCCCTTTAAAGGGTGTTAGCGGTAAAGTGAGTTTCGGACATCTAGCTGCCATTCTGTGTTGATGCATGCTCCGCTAATACCTGTTGCGCCCGTACATCTGCGCCGGAAGGCAAGGTTGCCGAGCGCGCATTAATCCAAGCAACAATATCCTGCCAAGGTTTATCCGCGTGTAAGTCACGCAGTAACATGTGATACCCCTGCTCATAAAATGCCACGGTTTTCTCTTCAGCATCCGTGCTTAGCCATTTTTGCAAAAAAGTGACTGTCGGGATTTTAGGAATAATCTCGTCTTTCTCGCCATATAACAACAAGGTATTGCCCTGTAACCGCGATGCGCTCTCAAACGCTTCATCCATTAAATTACTTAGTCCAAAAATACTTTCGACGCGCGTGCTTTTAATGATCAATGGATCACGGCCTAACGCGCGTAACATTTCAATGTTATCGGAAGGTTTTACACTGACGCCTTTGCCAGTCAACGTCAGCCAAGGCAGCGTATGTGCCAGCGTCCACAGCAAACTGGTTTGATACCACGGCATGGTTGATCTGGCCCATAACGCCGGCGCGACCAGTACAATACCGTTAACGGGCAGCGGCTCACCTTGACTCATCGCGGTTATAACCACGGCTCCTCCCATACTTTCACCGAGTAAATAAATCGGCTGCTGCGGATAACGCTGTTTAACTAAACGCGTTAAGGTGTGTAAATCCTCACGGTATGCCGAACTACCCGCCCATAAACCCCGCCCCGGCGCGTCACCGAATCCCCGTTGATCGTAAGCGAAACAGGCGATACCCTGCTGGCTTAAAAAAAACCCCGGCTGGTCAAAAAAATGGCTGTAATCGTTAAAGCCATGCAAAGCGATGATAATCGCCTGTGGATCACCATCGGGTAACCAACTGCGTAGCGGTAAATGCGCGCCGTCGTCGCTTATAAATGTTTTTTCCTGTAGTTGCGCCAGATTATTGTTGACACCAGGGGGATGAATCATGGGCATACAACCACTCAATAAGGTAAGAAGCAAGAATAGCGCGATAGCGTAAAGCGATGGCATAACGTGGTATCAGAGTAAGTGCGATAGTGGGTTGATTATAGCGCGTAAAGACCGATTAACTAAATGTGTGAACAGTGTTAACTTAGTGTTATAGAGATTACTGGTATTGAGTTAAGAAATGTATCTTAAAAAAATGGTTATGTGTTGGTGGTTCTGTGAGGCTTGAGTGAATCGAAACCTTTATGTCCTCTGGTGCGATAATAGGGCTATGATAAGCCTCTCCATTTTCCGTATCCGTAACTTGACCTATCCATGCAACTTACTCTAAGAGTAGGGTAATTGCATTTAAAAAACCTGAGTATCAAGATATAACGATATTTTTTTATAAAAATATTATTTTAGCGAGTTTACCCCTGACACTAAGATACAGAAATATCATGAGTATTATCAATAAATGGTCATTTAAAAATTTAAGTGACGTAATTTTCAGCCCAAAAGCAAATGGCATTGAAACTAAAATCGAAGAAATTAAACAAAAATTACCCACGCCTGTTTTTTGGTTATTGGGTAAAACGCAAGCGGGTAAATCGTCATTAATTCGGGCTTTAACCGGTAATACTGCCGCAGAGATTGGTAATGGTTTTCAAGCTTGCACTAAGCGTTCACAATTTTATGATTTTCCTTCTGCCAGTCATCCGATTATTCGCTTTTTAGATACACGCGGTTTAGGTGAAATAGCTTACGATCCGCAAGAGGATTTGGCGTGGTGTGCCAATCAAGCGCATTTGTTGATGGTGGTTATGTCAGCATTGGATATGAATCAGCAGGAAATTGTCGAAACCGTCTTACGCATTCACAAACAACATTCGGATTGGCAGATTATCGTGTTGCAAACTACCTTGCATGACGGCTATGCAAGCCACACACAACAGCACATCGAGCCGTATCCGTATCGAGAAACGCCGTTTCCTCCGACTGTTCCACACGAATTAGCACAAGCCTTATTGCATCAACGCGATTGGTTTAAAGGGCTGCCTGTACATTTTGTGCCTGTTGATTTTACTCTGCCTGAAGATGGTTTTGCGGTGGTCAATTATGGGCTGAATGAGTTGTGGGATGTGATTGAAATAGCGTTGCCAAGTAGCGTTATTGGTTTGTTGCGAGCCAGTGAACAGCACAACGAATTATTAGATTTTCATGCTAAAGAAGCCCATTCGCATATTATCGGTTACGCCTTGCTCAATATGGGTGCAGGGGCAATTCCTTTGGTCGGTTTGCCGCTGGTTTTGAGTGTACAAGGTAAATTATTTCATAGCATTGCCTCCATTTATGGTTTAAAACTCGAAAAGCGACTGTTTACCGAATTTACCACGCTAATGGGGACAGGCTTTGTCGCGGGAATGTTGGGGCGCGAGTTGCTTAAAATCATTCCTGTTTATGGCTGGGCAGTGGCAGGTTTGTATTCGGGGGCAATGACTTACGCATTAGGACAAGCATTTTGCGTGTATTTGAATGGCGTTAAACGCGGTGCGTTGCCCACGCATGACGAATTAAAGCAAACTTATAATCAGGCATTTGTTCATGCCCGCCAATTTCTTGAAAAAAAGGAAAGCTAAAATTTCTTTTCATCATGGGGATGATTTTCCCAAATTCTCATCAAACTCAATGACAGTGAAAAACGGTTACATCACCTATCGCGTTGAGTAGAATGTAGCGAGTAGCGCGTATGAAGTGAAACGGAATACGCGAAAATGCACAAGAACCGTAGTATCTCGGCGAAAAGCCCCGTATTCCGCAAGCTCCATACGGGCTACTTGCTGTTCGCCTCACCAAAATCCTCATCAAACTCAACGACAGTGGAAAACGGTTACATCGCCTATCGCGTTGAGTAGAATGTGGCTCAATAATTTGGTATTTCAAAAAGGAGAGGCACACCATTCGTGACAACTCGAACGATGTGCTTCGTTACTCACTTTACCTTATCGCGTTATATCTGACGCAAAAGGCGTACATTACATGGTTGTTGCGTGTAAAATTCCTAGCATTCCAATTAACACGGACAGCTTAAAATGACACTCACCGAACTCCTCAAAGATTCCGCCTACAAACTCACCCTATTTACCGCCGCACAAAAACAAGCCTTAGAAAACAGCATCATCATTAAACAAATACGCGATAAAGCCACGCCGTATATTGTCTGCTCAGTGCGTGGCAAAGAAATAAAACTCACGCCTGAAGAAATCGTGCGTCAGCTTTATATTGACACATTGCACAAACACTACGGCTATTCACTCGACAGAATACATTGCGAATATCCTGTTAAAACAGGCAGCAGTAGCAAACGTGCCGATATTGTTATTTTAGATGCCGATTATTCGCCTTATATTATCGTTGAATTAAAACAACCCAACGTAAAAGACGGGCAGGAACAATTAAAATCGTATTGTCGTTTTGAAGGTGCGCCTTTAGGTGTGTGGACAAATGGCGCGGATATTGAATATTTTTTAAAAACTGAAAATCCAAAATCTAAAACTGTCCGCTTAGATAGTTTAAGTGGATTACCGAATGCTAATCAAACATTATCAGACTATCTACATAAACCCTTTACCATTAAAGACCTAATTGTTAATGACAAATTAGAACGCAGAAGTTTAAAAGAAATTATTACTCAATTTGAAGTATTTGATGAATTTCAAAGTGGTAGCGATAAAGACGAAATTAACGCTTTATTAAAACATGGCACACCAATAGAAGCCATTAATAGTAAAGATTTTCGACCTTTACAATTCAGAAGCACTAGCACCGAAGAAGACCCAGAAAAACGCGAAGCGGATATTAAAAAACACCTAGAAAAACTATTTTCTGAGGCAAGAAAAAAATGGCGCGGTATATTCCCAGCCGATGACAGTTTTAAATTAACTGCTTCACATCTTTGTACCTGCGTTTCCTATTTACAAGATATAAAACTATTCAATTCTAATTTAGAAGTGATTGATGATGCGTTTGATGTGGCTCAACAAAGCACTTTGTTCACTAACAGGAATTAATTGTTTTAAGGTATCGAGGTGTTTTTTTTCAATTTCTAAAACGATGTCTCTAAA
>JAPLRW010000097.1 GCA_026398935.1 Methylococcales bacterium | reverse complement strand
TGGCGTCGGTATTTTGCACAATAAAAAGCGCTATAAAAAAATGAATAAATGCTCAAAGCAAAAAAACCGCTCGTGCCCGGTGCTGACATTGCGTTAACCTGCCGCTGAAATGTCGTGAAATCGAAGCTTGAACACGTACAACAGCAATAAGTAGCCTAAGCCGTTAGCCATTATTATCAGCAGTAAATTAACCAATCGGTTCATGGAAGATAAATCTGTCCATATTTGCATATCAACGCACGTCATCACACTAACCGCCATGATGCTATTAGCGATTAAAATACGCACACTGAACAGCCCCCAACCCGGTTGTGGCTGGTAATGTTTGTCTTTTAGTAAGCCATACAGCAGTAAGCCAACATTAAAAAATGCCGCAATTGACGTGGCTAATGCCAATCCCCCGTGCGCGAAAGGCGTCATCAGCGCTAAATTCAAACAAAAATTGGCAATAATAGCATACAGTCCAAATTTCGCTGGGGTACGAACGTCTTTACGCGCAGTAAATCCCGGCACCAATATTTTAATCAGCATAAACGCTAATAATCCGACCGCATAGCCCTTTAAACTAAGTCCAGCGGCGGTAACGTCTTTTGCGCTGAATTCTCCGTATTGAAACAGCGCAGAAAACAACGGTTCCGCCAATAAAACCAGTCCTATCGTCGCAGGCAGACCAACCACGATCGTCCAACGTAATCCCCAATCCATCGCCTTAGAAAACGCGCGGGGATTCTCGGTAACATAGCTTTTAGATAAACTGGGCAATATAACCGTTGCTATCGCAATACCCAGAATACCTAAGGGAAACTCAACTAAACGCTCAGAGTAATACAGCCATGATACGCTGCCTGATGACAGATACGATGCAAAAGCAGTATCCAGTAACAAGTTAATCTGGCTGATTGACGCTGCGAAAATAGCGGGCAAGAGCAATGCCAAAACACGCTTAACGCCCGGATCATCAAACCCTAATGTTAGTTTGGGCAATAAACCAATGCGCATTAAAGCCGGTAATTGAAAAAGCAGCTGTACGATGCCGGCACCAAAAATACCCCACGCTAGCGCGATAATCGGATTGGGCATTAATGGCGCTAACCACAGCGCGGCAGCAATCATGCAGATATTCAAAAACGCTGGCGTCAAGGCGGGAATCACAAATTTACCCTGACTGTTTAAAATAGAGCCCGCAAATGCCACACCAGCAATAAAAAACAAATACGGAAAGGTGATGCGTAACATACGTACCACCAGTGTAAATTGCGCGCCCGATTGATCCAGTCCGGGCGCAAATACGCTAATCAAGATCGGTGTTGCTATTACGCCGATAAGAGACAGAAGCATTAATAGCACGGCTAATGTACCCGCCGTTCTATCAATAAATAATTTTAATGCGCCCGCACTGCCATGTTCTTTATAATCAAACAGTATCGGCACAAACGCTTGCGCGAAAGCCCCTTCTGCAAATAATCGCCGCAAGAAATTGGGTATTTTAAACGCAATATAAAATGCATCCGAATCGGCATCTACCCCAAAAATTCGGGCAATTAACATATCCCGAATAAATCCGAGTAACCGTGAAATCATCGACATACTACTGACAATAACGGTCGATTTAAAAAGCTGTTGGCGCACTATTTTAATGTCCGATGTAATAAGTCCGATGGGAATAATCTTGACAACAATACTATTTAAAAAGATAATAGCCTGTTCTTAATAACACTATAGCAAATATTGACCACATGGCTAATACAGCACAAGCAAAAAAACGCGCACGCCAAGCAGAAAAAAGCCGTGTTCGTAATGCAGGACAACGTAGTAACATGCGTACTTTTGTTAAAAAAGTTCTCGTTGCCGTCAAAGCAGGTAACAAAGAACAAGCAGAAGCTGCGTTTAAAGTTGCAGCACCTATTTTAGATGCCGCCGTAAACAAAGGCCTTATCCATAAAAATAAAGCCGCTCGCGGAAAAAGCAGATTAAACGCTAGAATTCGCGCAATCGCAGCTTAATACCTTAAGCTCGAACTCGCTAAACAGGCTGTATTTTAATCAATACGGCCTTTTTTAGCTGCATAGCTTTTACAAAAACCGCTACGCAATCATTAGATAAGCACCATATTATCTCGATGAATCAGTTCATCATCATCTGCGTAACCTAGTATACGTTCAAAATCAGCACTGGATTTTCCTAATAATAACTGCGTTTCTTTGCTGTTATAATTAATTAAACCGCGTGCAACCTCTATACCTTGCTCATCAAGACACGATACCAATTCACCACGATCAAAATGCCCCTCAAGCGATTTCACGCCGACGGCCAACAGACTTTTTCCTGCTCGCTTTAGCACACCCACTGCCCCGGCATCCAACACTAACTTGCCCTTGAGTTGCAATTGCCCAACGAGCCAACGCTTTCTAGCCACCAAAGGATCAATATCAGGCAGTAAATAAGTCCCTAGAGACTCACCAGCAATCAACCGCCCCAGCACATTATCAACTGCCCCAGCCGCAATAACGGTCGCCGCACCCGAACGCGCCGCCAACCTCGCTGCACGCATCTTCGTCGCCATACCGCCCTTCCCCAAACCACTGCGACTTTCGCCCGCGACTTGATCGAGCAGATCATCATTAACACTGATTTCAGTAATGAGTTCCGCATCAGGATTCAGGCCTGGATCACCGGTAAATAAGCCTTGTTGATCAGTCAAGAGAATCAATAAATCCCCTTCAACCAAGTTAGCCACCAAGGCTGCCAGCGTATCATTATCACCCAAGCGAATTTCTTCCGTCGCTACCGCATCATTTTCATTAATAACCGGCACTACGCCCAGCTTTAAAAGCGTTAGCAATGTGCTACGGGCATTTAAGTAACGCTGCCGATCCGACAAGTCATCATGCGTTAATAATACTTGCGCTGCAAGCAATCCATGCGCCTGAAAGCTATCTTCAAACGTACGCACCAAACCCATCTGCCCAATGGATGCAGCAGCTTGCAGCTCGTGCAACGCTTTTGGCCGAGACGACCACCCCAGACGACACATACCTTCCGCAACTGAGCCGGAAGAGACCAAAATAACTTCTTTTCCCTGCTGGCGAAGCGCAGCCATCTGCGCAACCCAAGCAGCAATAGCGGGCTTATTAAGCCCTTGTCCACCCGCTGTTAATAGCGAACTGCCAATTTTTACGATAACTCGCCGAGCATTAACAAAATTAGACCTGCTCACGCTCTTCCCGCCTTGTTTTCTCTAAAAAATTCATGATGGCAAATATCAATGGCTGAGTCCCTTCACCCGTCATCGCTGATAACTTAAACAGCGGCCCATCCCACTCCAACTCATCAACAATGGCTTGACAATGCGCTTCCGCCTCTTCCTCGTAAAGCCGATCAATCTTGTTTAAAACCAACCAACGCGGCTTTTCAGCCAAGCTATCATCCCACTGCTCGATCTCATGAATAATCTTACGCGCGGAAATTACTGGCGATTCCATACTTTCAACAGGATCAACATCAATAAGATGCAACAGTAATCCCGTGCGTGACAAATGCTTGAGAAATTGCAAGCCTAAGCCCGCACCTTCAGCAGCGCCTTCAATAACACCCGGAATATCGGCAATAACAAAACTGCGCAAATCATCGACGCGCACCACGCCCAAATTGGGGTGTAAGGTCGTAAAAGGATAATCAGCTACTTTGGGACGCGCTGAAGAAACCGCACGAATTAAACTGGATTTACCCGCATTGGGCATACCGAGCAAACCAACATCGGCTATCAATGTTAATTCCAGTCGCAGCATCCGATGCTCGCCAGGGGAACCTGTAGTCGCCTTCATGGGTGTACGATTAATACTGCTTTTAAAGCGCGTATTACCCATGCCATGAAATCCACCCCGCGCAACAAGCAGCGTGTCGCCATGTGCGGTTAGATCGCCGATAATCTCATCGGTATCCAGATCACACACCATCGTTCCGGTTGGCACAGGGATATAACAATCCTCACCTTGCCGTCCTTTACTTTTGGCGCGCATACCATTGCGCCCACGCTCCGCTCTATGTGTAGAATGGAAACGAAAGTCAACCAATGTATTAACATTTTCGGTAGCAATTAAATAAACACTGCCACCATCACCGCCGTCACCGCCATCGGGACCACCTTTTGGAATGTATTTCTCACGTCGAAACGTGACGATTCCATTACCACCATCACCGGCTTCCACCCTGATTTCAGCTTCATCAATAAATCTCATATATCATTACTCAACACTACTACGCTTACAGATAAAAAAAAACCCCGACAGTAATGCCGAGGCTTTTTATTCGAGCAATCAACCGCTCAATACGGCTGAAAAATCTTAGGCAGCAACAATAGTAACAAATTTACGGCTGTTTGGGCCTTTTGTTACGAATGCAACTCTACCTGCTGCGGTTGCGAACAAAGTATGATCTTTGCCACAACCAACGTTATCGCCAGCATGAAAACGTGTGCCGCGTTGGCGCACGATAATATTGCCTGCTTTAACGATTTCTCCGCCAAATTTTTTGACGCCCAAACGTTTCGCGTTAGAATCGCGACCGTTACGGGTACTACCACCAGCCTTCTTATGAGCCATTGTAAAATCCTATGTCTTTATGCAGAAATGCCAGTAATCTGAATTTCTGTGTAGTATTGACGATGACCCATTTGTTTCATATGGTGTTTACGTCGTTTAAATTTTAAAATTTTAACTTTTTTATGACGACCTTGAGATAAAACCGTCGCCGTAACTTTAGCACCGTTAATATACGGTAAGCCGATGTTAGAAGATTCGCCAGACTGAATCATCAGTACTTTATCGAACTCTACGCTATCGCCGGCTCCAAGCTCAAGTTTTTCTATTTTTAAGGTAGTACCTTCTTCAACTCGGTACTGTTTACCACCTGTTTGAATTACCGCATACATTAGCGTAAGCTCCATCAAGCATTAATATCTGTTAAGTGAACAAGCTATTGTATTTTCAAAATCATCATTCGTCAAACAAAAATTTCAATAGTTTTCAGAAAAGTAGTTAATGCTAAAATAACACGCCAAAACTATTGACACAAACTGCCATTATTCAATACGATGGCGAATTAACTTAAAAACCATAAATAAACTTGCCAAATTTCCCCTACATTCACTTATAATTCAGGTTTACTATGAAACACATGGCACACACTCAATAATGACAGCCCTATCACAATCCCCATTCGTACCGCAAGACGTTGATTTTAACGTTATTAAAGAGCTGACTGTCGCCGAAGCCAAGTCTGTTGATCAATTGATTCTTAATGAACTCAGCTCTGATGTCATTTTAATTAACCAAATTGGTCATTACATCATCAGCAATGGCGGCAAGCGATTACGCCCCATGTTGTTATTACTGGCAGCGAAAGCATTAGGGAATGTCAGCAATAATCATTTAATTTTAGCGGCAGTCATTGAGTTTATTCATACCGCCACGTTGTTGCATGATGATGTTGTTGATGAATCGCTACTGAGACGTGGTAATGAGTCCGCAAATGCTGTGTGGGGTAATGCCGCCAGTGTATTAGTCGGTGATTATCTGTATTCCAGTGCGTTTGAAATGATGGTGCGCACCAACAACATGCGTGTGATGGAAATTTTGTCCAAGACAACCACAGCGATTGCTGAAGGCGAAGTGTTGCAGCTATTAAATTGCAACAATCCCGAAACGACAGAAGCGCAATATCTGGAAGTGATTTCTCGCAAGACCGCTATTTTATTCAGTGCAGCGACTCGCTTAGCAGCGGTATTGTCCGGCACAGATCAAGCCATGGAAGACAGTTTAGCGAATTATGGTCAACATCTGGGAATTGCATTTCAATTAATTGATGATGCACTGGATTACAAGTCCACACAAGAAGAATTAGGTAAAAATCTCGGTGATGACCTTGCGGAAGGAAAGCCAACCTTACCTTTGATTTACGCTATTCAGCAAAGCTCAAAAGAAGACGCAGAGATTGTTATCAATGCGATAAAAAAAGGGCAACGCGAAGATTTTAATGCCGTGTATGACATTGTCAAAAACACCCACGCCATTACATACACCGAACAACGTGCCGAAGAAGAGGCTCAAAAGGCTATTGCGGCGCTTGCGGACTTGCCTGAATCAGAGTACAAACAAGCCCTTGTTTTTCTAGCGCATTTTTCAGTACAACGTAGCCATTAATACACGGAATAGCGTTATCTAGGCACTTCTGTAATCATTGCATCGATACCGCTTTTTCTCAGCCGCGCTTTGACCTGTTCAACACTGTTTAATTGCGCATAAGGCCCCAACTTAACGCGACTCCACACAACATTGCCAACCTTTGCTTTTTCAATGGTTGAAGCGATACCCATGTCGAGCAACTTTGTCTTTAAATGATCGGCGTCTTTAAAATCCCGAAATGCACCGGCTTGAACGGTGTATTGGGTTAATTTGACCTTACCCACCAATTCCTCACGCACGCGTGATTTAATTTCATGATCAGGAACCACTATTTCAGCGTTGGGTAAAATGGTGTAATAATCAAATTTTGGCTCTTCTGGCGCAACCTTCTCCTCTTTTTTAACGGCGGCCACATCGACTTTTGCTGGCGTTGTTTCTGTCGATTTAACCAAAACCGCCGTCTCCGTTGTTGTCTTAGATTTTAAATACACCAAAAAAGCGACAAAAACCACGATTAAACTACCAATGAGTATCCACCGCCCTGGTTTTTCAGTATTTTTACTGGCGCGGCGTTTTTTGGGTGCGCGCCCTCTATCTTTATAGTCTTTGGCCATTACATTGTTTCCGGTGAGGTGATTTTTAATAAATGCAAACCATTACGCAAAACGTGCTGCACAGCGCAAATCAGATTTAAGCGTGCATTACGCAAATCAGCGGCCTCAATGATGAATTGATGGGCGTTATAATAGGCGTGAAAGTCGTTTGCTAACTCACGTAAATACTGTATCAACTGATGTGGCTCATGTTGCAACGCCGCACGCTCCAATATTTCTGGGTAACGAGACAGCATGGTTAATAGACCTGTCTCATGTGATTCCGTCAATAACGCTAAATGCTCCATGCCCTGCGTAACATCCTGCTGAAAGCCTTTTTCAACAAGCTGTCTAAATACACTGCATATTCTAGCGTAGGCATATTGCACATAAAAGACAGGGTTTTCATTGGTTTTTGACGTGGCTAATTGCAAATCAAAATCCATGTGCTGATCGGAACGACGCATCATGTAAAAAAACCGCGCCGCATCAGAACCCACTTCTGTGCGTAATTCACGTAACGTGACAAACTCACCCGAACGCGTAGACATCGGCACACGCTCTTCGCCACGATAAAGTACCGCAAATTGCACCAACAACACCTTCAATTTATCAACATCACCGCCCAACGCCTCAACCGCCGCCCGCACCCTAGGAATATAGCCATGATGATCCGCGCCCCAAATATCAATAATCTGATCAAAGCCGCGACTCAATTTTTGCATATGATACGCAATATCCGAGGCAAAATAAGTGCTCTGCCCATTATCTCGCACCACCACCCTATCCTTCTCATCGCCTAAGCGGCTGGAAGCAAACCATGTTGCGCCGTCTTGTTCATACAAAAAACCCGCCACCTCTAAACGCTGCAAAGCTTGTTGAATAGAACCGTCATCCATTAATTGCCGCTCAGAAAACCAGTGTTGATAATCAACCCCAAATTCACTTAAATCTTGTTTAATATCTGCCAATATACCGTTTAAGCCAATCTGAAAAACCGCTTCATACTGCTCTGCACCCAACAGTAATTTAGCGCGCTCAATCAAGGCATCGATGTGAATATCTTTATCGCCACCTTGTGGCTCATCGGCGGGAATAGCCTCCATAACGCTGGCAATAGCCCGCTGATAAAGCGTACCGCTACCCTCATGCAAAGCGCTAGCAATATCACGCACGTAGTCACCACGATAGGCGTTGCTGGGGAAAATAACCGCTTCGCCACACGTTTCCAAATAACGCAACCAAACGCTGGTGGCCAAAATATCCATTTGACGACCCGCATCGTTGACATAATATTCACGTTCAACCTGAAAACCGACTGCCGCTAATAAATCAGCCACCGCCGAGCCATACGCTGCGCCGCGACCATGCCCAACGTGTAACGGGCCGGTAGGATTCGCTGAAACAAACTCAACCTGAACTTTTTTACCCGCACCGATCTGGCTACGCCCAAAAGCTTCGCCTTCCAGCAAAATCTTTGACACCACTTGATATTGCGCCCGGGTATCCATGAAAAAGTTAATAAAACCGGGGCCGGCAATCTCCATTTTAATTAATAACGCATCACTGGGCATTGCCACTAAAATTTTTTCCGCCAGTGCGCGCGGATTGGTTTTTGCAGACTTTGCCAACGCCATGGCGACATTACTCGCAAAATCACCGTGTAACGGATCACGCGTCCGTTCAACAACAATAGGAGTGGCTAAGTCACGCTCTAGGCTGCCCTCAGCTTTCAATGTTTCAATTGCTTGTAAAATAAGGGCTTCTATTTTTTGTTTCATTAAATTGTCGAATAATTTGAGATCAAAACTAATGCGGTATTATCCATTAATAGCCATTGATTATCCACCTGCATCCATCGGCTTATGGCACTATTTAGCGTATTTTCACATTTATAACGCCGGAGCCGCATCATTAAACCACTTTAATTGTGGCCGCAAACCCACCACCGTTCCGATAATCATCAGCGTAGGCGGGCGAATAGTCTGTAACGCAATGATGTCCGGTAGAGATTGTAATGTTCCCGTAAACACCCGCTGTTGCGCCAACGTCCCTTGCTCCACTAACGCGATAGGCAATTCTTTCGGTGCGCCATGCGCGATTAAAGCCGCACAAATAGCCGGCAAACCAATTAACCCCATATAAATCACAATAGTTTGGTTGGGAGCCGCCAATTGACGCCAATTAAGCTCAATAGACCCATCTTTAAGATGACCCGTAACAAACGTAACCGATTGCGCGTGATCCCGATGTGTTAACGGAATACCGGCATACGTTGCACAACCTGATGCGGCAGTAATACCCGGTACTATTTGAAACGGAATACCTTGCGCCATGAGCGTAGCAATTTCTTCACCGCCACGGCCAAAAATAAACGGATCGCCGCCTTTTAAGCGCACCACCCGCTTACCTTGTTTGGCTAAATCGGCCAACAAGCTATTAATATCCTCTTGCGGCATCGTATGGTCGTCGCGTTGCTTACCCACATAGAGTTTTGTGGCATCACGTCTGACTAAATCCAATACAGCTGGTGAAACCAAGCGGTCATACACCACCACATCCGCCTGCTGCATAAGCCGTAGCGCCCGGAAGGTTAATAAATCTGGGTCGCCAGGGCCTGCACCGACCAAATAGACTTCACCTGTTTGCGGTGTTTCGATGGCTGCGGCATCAATCGCTAACTGCAATTGCTCCTCGGCCTGCTGTTGGCGTCCGGCAAAAACCAGCTCGGCAATATTGCCTTGCAATACCTTTTCCCAAAATATCCGGCGGTGTGCTGGCTGTTTAATAGCCTCTTTAACCTGCTGCCGGCATGTTTCCGCGAGTTGCGCTAATTTGCCATATTGATAAGGGATCGTACTTTCAAGGCGAGCCCTTATCAATCGCGCTAAAACAGGAGAAGCCCCGCCCGATGAGATGGCCACAACAATCGGCGAACGATCAATAATAGCGGGGAAAATAAAGCTGCACAGCGCAGGGTTATCCACCACATTAACCAAAATACCCTGACTATTCGCGGCATCCGCTACACATTGATTGGTTTCGGCATTATCCGTCGCTGAAATGACCAGCTTAAAGCCATTAACATCACTTGCGGCAAACGGTTTTTGCAATACCGTCAGCGCATGTTTCGCCTGAAGCTCACGCACAGACGCACTAAACTCAAGTGCTATAACGGTAATGTTAGCCCCGGAACGGGTTAATAAATCAATTTTACGCGCGGCAATGTCACCCGCACCGATGACCAGACACGCTTGTTGCTGTAATTTTATAAAAAGGGGGAAATAATCCATTGGCTGACTAAGATTCTCTGCGACTCAAGTGAATGGTATTATAAGCGTTCACTTTAGAAAAATCAGTTGAATGCATACCCGTACACAATAGTAGCCAGCGCCTATTTATTGCTGAGCCGTTACAAACAAACCAACGCACATGTATCGCGTTATTTTTAAAAGGGTTACGTCCTATAAAAACGACGCTGCCAGTGACCTAATACGAAAAATACGTACCGACAACATCCCTTATAAAGCCTGTTCTCGGTGTCATTTTGTTGGATCGTTCGGTTTAAATGCCTACAACGCGATTTTTTTAGATTTAATCACGCACTACTCTCAGCCCATTAATCATGATAAATTTTGATTTAGAAGTCGATGCCAGCGGCTTATTATGTCCCCTACCGTTATTACGTCTAAAAAAAGCCTTACAGGAAATGGAGAGTGGTGCGATTGTTAAAGTCATTGCAACCGATCCGGCGGCACATTTAGATTTCGGGGTGTATATCGAACAAACGGGACATACCCTGATAACTTTTTTAAAAACCCCCGAACAACAACTGTTTTTTATTCAAAAAAAATAGTTGCTGAGGCAATATATTATTTAATATTTCAATGCGTTATTTTTTCGTTATGTATGATAAAAATGGCGCACAATACGCTCCTTGGTGTTCTGTTTATTTTTTATAATCGAGAGGTATCACAATGAAATGTAATAATATTTTTTATACAGTGGCTGCTACTGCGAGCATGTTGGCGTTTACTTCTTTAAATGCTGCGCCGACGATTTTTTCTGGCACGGGTAATGCCGCAACGACGGAATTTAATAATTTTAAAGCGGCAATTAAAAGCGCAACTAATGTCGATGGTTCTGCCATAAATTGGGATGCCGTGAAACTGGATGGTACCGATGCCAGCCCCAAAACCCGTATTATTCAGGCAGGTAAAACTGTTGAAATTCCCGTTGACCGCTTTAAAAACCGAGGGGTTATATTTGCTGATCCCTATTCAGTCAGTAGTGATGGCTTTGCGACAGCAAACCCTGCTACTGCGCAACAATTCCCTGCCTTTTCTGTCAACAATACTTTCGCGATGTTTGACAGCAAAAATAAAGAATTTAAAGATTTTAAAATCGAACAAAATTTCGTATTGCTTAATACGGACACCAAAGCAGGCACCCGTGGCTTTGGTGCAATTTTTCTCGACGTTGAACAGGTAGGTAGTAGCACAATTGAATATTTTGGCCGGGACGCTGCCGATAAACAAATTAGTTTAGGGAAATACTATGTTAAAGCTGGCAGCAACAGTGGTGAGGCGCAATTTTTGGGCGTATTGTTTGATTCACCAGTAGTCACTGATGTTGAAATAACACCGGGTGTTAGAGCGTTGTTTAGCTTCGATGGTAAAAATATTGCTTCATTTGGCGCTGAAGATTTAAACAAAGGCATTGATCTCGCGGTAACCGATGATTTTTTCTTTGCCGTTCCTGAAACGGCTAAAATTAGCACCGTTAAAACGTCAGATGCTGATTGCTTGTTAAATTGGGCAGAACGCAATTATTCTGGGTTTTTTTATCCGGCAGGCAGCAGTACTCTAACGTATCCTCCCTATAATTACCGCTACTATAAAAACACGAATAGCTATTTAGGGGTGTCTTATAGCGACAATCATGTGTACTACCTAGATGGTTCAGGTAAATTATTAGATGCGGGTGATTTAAATACTTGGCTGAACACTTCAAAATGTAAATAAGGGATCAGGGTTTATCAATTCCTTGCGTTATACCTATTTTACCTGATTAGCCGTTCAGGAAGAACGGCACGAATTGACGTCACACTGAATGCAACACAACCCCCCGCTCCTCAGTCATTCGTTTGAGTATAGGGTGCATTCCATGCACCCTATACTCAACACCGTCCCTTTTCGATGCCATTATTTGGATAACACACGACTTAAGATCAAACCTGCCCACCCACACCTTTAAACTTCTCCACAAAAGCGGCAATTTTTTGGAAAACACTTTGTTTTTTGCTTAAATATTGCGGATTAAGCGGGCTCATTTTAGGAAGGACTGCATTGAGTTCAGTGCCATTTTCACTGGCATATTCTCGCTTTAACGATGCCGTGATATAACGCTTAGCCGCTTCTGCATTCAAGTTTTCATCACTAATTAATGCTTCTGCTTCACGTTGTTGTTCAGCTTGAGCAAAGCTAAAGAAAGCCTCAATAATGCTGGCCTTGTCGAGGATATTGTCCAAGTTGGTTTGATTAATGAAATCAACCAGCAAACTTTCTTTGGCACGGTTGCCAAGGCTGGCACGAATTAAACGGCGTGCTTCTTCAACCAATGTCGTTTTATCTTTAAGCTTTTTATGGTGTTCAAAAATCAATTCCAGAATGTAATCCAGATTAATCTCTTGTGATTTAAGCAGATCCACTTCAAAAACCACATCATCCCAATCAATGCTGGAAGTGTCTTTTTCGTTGGCGGCTTTTTCACGGCGCAACCAATCGCGAATATCGTTATACGTTGAACGGTAATCTTGAATAGTGCGCTCGGCTGGCATCTTAATTGATTGCATAACCGCTAAGTCATCGTCATTTAGGTAGTGCTTAGCTTTAAACGCCTCTACGGTTTTAGGGTCGGTCATATCCAAGCCTTGCAAGGCTTTTAACCCAGCAAATTCGTCGTAGTTTTGCAGTACATTCTCGACACGCAAATATTCACCAAATAATTTAGCGAAGTCTTTTTTATCTTTTTCTTTAACTATTTTCTCAGGGTTAGGAAAGCGTTGTTGTAACTCCGTCACCACGTCCATATAGCCGCGTCGCGCTTCACCTGTTGCCACATCGGTAAAGCCTTCCATGTATTCTTTGTAGCTTTTCTCCAGCACCACGTTTTTGGTGTTATTGTCACCAAATAAGGTAATAGCATCAATGGTGGCTTGTTCTAAATCGCGGAAGGTGACGATATTGCCAAAGGTCTTGGTGGCATCAACAATACGGTTAGTGCGTGAATAGGACTGTATCAATCCGTGGTAGCGCAGGTTTTTATCCACGAATAAGGTGTTCAAGGTGGGCGCATCAAAGCCTGTTAAAAACATACCCACAACGATGAGTAAATCAACCTCTTGATTTTTTACCCGCATGGCAAGGTCGCGGTAATAGTTTTGAAACGCATTGCTATCAACGCCGTAATTGGTTTTAAACATGGCGTTATAGTCATTTATTGCCGTACTTAAAAACTCTTTAGCGCTGCTATCCATTGCGTTAAGTTCAAAGCTTTCATCAAGAATATCTCCTACGGCATCTTGTTCTTCATTGGCCGAAAAAGAGAAAATGGTGGCAATCTTAAGCGGCTTATTGCTGTCTTTCTGTAAATGCTTAAACGATTCATAGTACAACTTGGCTGCATCCACACTGCTCACGGCAAATAGGGCGTTAAAGCCTTTGACCTTTCCTTGACTATAGCCTTGCAGGCGATGCGTTTTTTGTTTGAAGTTATTTAAGATGTATTGCGAAATCTCTCGAATACGCTCGGGGTGCAATAACGCTTGTTTGTTTTCTGCCGCCGTCAGTTTCGTCTGATCTTGTTCAGATTCAATCGCCTTAAACTGTGGGCGTACATCGTTGTAGTCCACTTTAAACTTCAGTACTTTTTCATCGCGTATGGCATCGGTAATCACATAAGCATGCAATTCACGCCCAAACACGCTGGCGGTGGTTTCTGCGCCCAAGGCGTTTTGTGGAAAAATAGGTGTGCCCGTAAAACCAAACTGATAAAACTTTTTGAATTTTTTCTTTAGGTTTTTTTGCGCTTCACCAAATTGAGAACGGTGCGCCTCATCAAAAATAAACACCACTTGGCTTTTGTAGATGGGCAAGTCACCTTCACTTTTCATTAAGTTGTTTAGTTTTTGAATCGTGGTAACAATAATTTTATTGTCCTCTTTATCAAGGTTACGCTTTAGCCCTGCGGTGCTGTCTGAGCCATTCACGCTATCGGGCGAAAAGCGTTGGTATTCTTTCATGGTTTGATAATCGAGATCTTTACGATCCACCACAAAAAACACTTTATCAATAAACTCAAGCTCGGTCGCCAAGCGCGCTGCTTTAAAGCTGGTTAAGGTTTTTCCCGACCCCGTGGTATGCCAAATAAAGCCGCCGCCTTCAATATTACTCCAGTTTTTGGCTTGATAAGCGCTGTTGATTTTCCACAAAATGCGCTCAGTCGCGGCAATTTGATAGGGGCGCATCACTAACAAGGTATCGCTAACGTCAAACACCGAATAATGCAGCAGCACATTCAACAAGGTGTTTTTCTGAAAAAACGTCGCGGTAAAATCCTTTAAGTCTTTTATCAAGCTGTTATCTGATCTCGCCCAATTCATGGTGAAATCAAAACTGTTTTTATCGCGCTTGGTGGTATTGGCAAAATAACGGCTATCCGTACCGTTTGAAATCACGAAAAGCTGCAAATATTTAAACAGTGAATTGTCGGTATTAAAACTTTCTTTGCTATAGCGGTGTACTTGGTTAAAGGCTTCGCGAATCGCCACACCGCGTTTTTTCAGCTCGATTTGCACTAAGGGCAAACCATTGACCAACACGGTGACATCGTAACGATTGGCCTGCGTGCCTTTTTGCTCAAACTGTCTAATCACCTGCACTTTATTGCGGGCAATATTTTTTTTATCCAATAGATAAATGTTTTGAATATGTCCAGCATCAAACACAAAATCGTGGATATAGTCGTCATGAATTTTACGTGTTTTGTCGATGCTGTTATCACTGGGTTTCTCCAAATAGCCCTCAACAAAGCGCCGCCATTCACCCTCTAAAAACTGCACATTATTCAGGGCTTGCAACTGCACGCGCACATTAGCCAGCATTTTTTTGTGGGTGTTTAAATCGCGCAGATAGTCATAACCTTGGTTTTCCAGATCGATGATAAACTCACGCTCTAAATCGTATTCACTTTGATAGGCTTCATTGACTTGCGAACACTGGGTGTATTTATCCAGCACTATAAAATTATTCGATTCTGCGATTGTTTTATATTCATTCATTGCTTATTTTCCTCTCACTGGGCATGACTTCCACCCCCAACTCACTCTCCATAGTGTGATTTTGCTCTGACAATTAATACCACACAGCGCTCCTGTTCAATACGATAGACAATACGATCTTGAAAGCTCAAACGCACCGAATAGTAGCCAGTCAAATCACCCAGGAGTGGCTTGCCAGCCTGTGGAGCAATAGCAATCTTATTTCACAAAATAGCTTTTAGTTTGGTTATTAGTTTGGTTGTCAGCTTGGCAATGTCCTTTTGCGCTTGCCTCGTGAACGCAATCTGATAGCGTTCACAACTCACAAAGGCTCTCCGAAGACCTCTTCAAAACTTGCGACATCACCCGCATCCGCTTGCTGAATGGATTCATCAAACTTTTGCTTAAAATCAGGCTGAGACATAAGATGTAACGTTTCCTGTAAGCTTTCGTAGTCATCGGCAGACATCATGACGGCATTGCCGGACTTATGCTGAATCTCAATAATTTCGTGGCACTGACTGGTCTGTTTAATCAGCTCAAAGAAGGTTTTTCTTGCTTCTGTTGCGGTAATGGTCATCATGGTTTTGCCCTCATTTAATGTACCGGATAATGTACCACTGATACTGAGATGAGTAAATTGGCATTCTCAAATCTGTAGTTGGGGGGCAACGTTGTTCTGCCCACCCGTGGCTATATAAAGTTCCGCTTGAATTTTTCGTGATTTTTAATGTTGCTTTGGAGGTCTTCTGCATCCCAGATTTGCAGTTCCCAGGGGAAGTAGAAGTTATTCTTGTTTTTGAAATAAATATGC
>JAPLRW010000073.1 GCA_026398935.1 Methylococcales bacterium | reverse complement strand
GTGACGATTACCGCATTGACTATATTTTCATGAACAAAGCCAGCGAGCTACAGGTCACCTCAGGAAGCGTGTTGTTTACCGAACAGGACTATGGTCGGGTTTCTGATCACTGTGGCTATTTGATGAGCTTTGAGCCGAGGTAGGCGGCGTGTTTACGATGTAAGCAAGTAAATTTATTTTTGCTTCTGAAATTAAAAATTTGCAAGATAACTGCTTTTCCTTTGCTTGCTCAAAAACAAATTATCGTCAGTCGCTATCTTTATCAATGATTTGAATAAACAAGCGGTATTGTGCATGTCCTTCATTATTTAGGCGGAATTGCTCAATGGCGCAGGAACATCGATTGGCGTAAATGATCATTGGGTTGTTTGCATCGCTCTGACTCAAAACGTCACCCTCTAGGGTGATCGCTTATAAAGTGAGATATTGCATCCAATATTTGTTTAGCTGGTTCTATTATATGCTCTAGTCCATAAGGCTGACCAGGTAAGCTTGCAGCAGCGGCTACTTCTTCTGGTCTAAATCTCGCTGCGCCTTTGGGGATTTGTTGGCGCTGAAATTCAACATGTTCGGCAGAGGCTCCCCCTTCTTCTAAGCAACGGAGTATTGATGATTGCCAAACTTTGTCATCGTCTCTCTCACACCAATTTTCAACATCAACTATTTTGTAACCTTGCGAGTGAAAAACTTGAATGACGAAAGTTGCACAAGTTAGTCCTGCAAATTTATGTTCCGTTATAAACGTGCCATCTTCAGAAAATCCAGTGCCTTCCATGGATATTCCGTATGGAATTCGATCAATATTTGATTGAAAAATAAGTTCACAAACAGTCGCTAAATGAATTTTATTGATTGGGTCAATTGGAACATTTAGCCATAGGTATTTTTTAGGATTAGGGGTATCTTTCCTTAAATCAAAATGCCATGCTAAATGTAAGCATTTGGGCAGTTGATCTTGATCTATGAAAAGAATACCGATGTGTTGTTGGTCTCGTTGAAAGTCTGGCCTGCCAATTGCGATGCCAATGCTATCCACATTAGTAAATGGATTATCATAGGCAGAATTTATTTGCATCAGTTGAATTAAACCAGCCCTCGTAGTAATGAATTGCTGTCATATTTTCGATTGGAAAGTTCTTGCTTTGTACGCTCTAAAAGAATTGACCAATTGGGTAAATCATTTTTCCAAGAAAATGTAAGTCTTAACAATCCCACCAGTAAAACATCACTGAGTTCCTGTGGTCTAACTTCTCGTAAAAAAATATTGCATAAATTAAATTTTTTAGTAGCTATCAACTTATTGATTTCTGAATAATAAGGTAGTAAAGACTTAACCTCATTAAGGTGATGCGCTGTTTGCAGGAAATCTTTAACCCACGGACAATTTGTAAGCAGGTGATTGTACTCTGCGGAGTTTTTCCTAATTGAGCTAGTAGTATTGCTTTGTGTTATAGGCATACTAATTTTAACGCTAGATGTATTAGGTGAATACAAAATGGTATAAGTATCTTTAGGTCTATTTTCAATTGATTCAGCCGACAGAGAACAATAAGCCGGTACCATTGGGTGCTGAATAGCTTGATACTGTGGAATCATCTGTATGCCGTTGGTTGAATTAGTGTTTCAAAAGAATGTTTTTGAATTTCATGAGCCCTTTCTACCCAATTTAATATGCCATTTTTATCAGTTATATCGGCCATTTTTGAGTGAACTATGGTTTCCATCAATAAGCCAGGTTGATCGTTAATTATAGCGTTAGCAATTTTGATTGAAATAAAGCCCTTCGGTTCTTTAATTTCTATTTTTATATTAATATCAACATTACTTTTGTTCCTATCAATATTGGGATTGCTTAGAAAGTCACTCGGTAAGTCAGCATTAATATTAAAATGATCTTTTAAATATGCTTCAGTGGAAATATTTTCCTCTGGAAAAAAAGCGTCCTGATATATGAGAAACACCGATAAGGAGTTACTAATCTTAGCCAATTTTTCAGAATCTGCTTGCTCAAGGACATTAAGTCCAATTTTAATAGAGTTTTTGAATGACTCCCAAGAGTATCCGTTCTTTACTTGATTTACTGTAAATATGCCTAACCCCACCTGAAAACAGGGCCATGTGTCATCTTTATCCCTAAACCGATGCGTGGCCACCCAAGGCATTAAAACAGGCGCATTAGGTTGCGCATCTTGAGCTGTTTTATAGCCTTGCATAGCGGCGGCAGCGCTAATTTTTCCAGCAAATAACGATTGCTCTTCGTGAGTGTAAGAGAATTGACCTGGAGCAACTTCTCCCCAACAAAGTTGAAAAATTGCTTCAATCAAAGGTGGATTGTCTAACTTTGTCATATGTGAATTTAAATCAAGTACAGGTTTGTCGATAATAATAGCAGATTACATAAGGTGCATACTTTAAATCTGATCATTACCTACAATTTAAAATGCCAACAGCATACTTATCACGAGAGTTGCTAAACAGCTTAGTAGAGGTCGGGGTTCACGCTGATATTCTCAACCTACAGCACTTATAACGGATTCAGCACTTGAGATAATGTTCAAAAATGGCTCCTAAATGTACTTCTGGATATCTCTGTGGCGAGTACTATAATGATGTATTTCAACTTACTATGCGGATTGATTGATCATTGCCGCACGTAGAATACGCTGAACGACGTGAAGCGTATCGTTATTGTCGACACATCCTACGGCACTAATCGAAACAATCAAATAGGCAACTAATCGAAACAATCAAATAGGCAATAATTTCATATTGCAGCGAACTGCGTTGGCGTAAGTAAATCCGACAGTCGCTATTGATTGTCTATCAATAGTCGCCAAATGTAATGCCGCCATCATTGCGGCTTTTTGAAATGACGCATTTTTTCTAACCAGAAGTGATAACACAAACAGGGCATTTTCTTCGCTTAACTCACTGGCATCAATTAATCCTTGTGCCAACTGTGTGACGGTTAAGTAGGCTATTACACGTTTTTTTCTGTTCAAAAAACCAATGGGGGGAATGCTCTGGTGGAGCTTTTCATACACGGCTATCGATTGATTGACTTCGTCGAGGTTTTCGGTGTCCATTATGTTACTCGTTGGAAGGGGATGTTTAAGCCGATTTTAAGCGAAAAAGAGTAAAAATACACGTTATCTCACAATATAGCTAAGTGGGCGTAAGTGTTGTGTAGCTTTTTTGGATGGTATACTTTGATGATTTTGACAATGGTACGCGATGCGTTAACCTACGAAACGGATTAGAATGGCGGATGTCTGTGTGGATAAGTAGATTGAAGCCAAGGAAGATAAGCTTGAGTTCCTTTTCCAGAGCCAATTAAAACAATAATAACGTCCCTGAGCGAGGTAATACCATGTCAGCTGAACACTATGCCAGACCGCTTCATGCCAATTTAGGTGGTTTTTTTCAACGTGTAAATGACTTTAATGATTTATTTTATATGCGTTGGGGCAAGATTGATTTTGAGGTGCATCATGGTGCGCAAGCCAACGTAAAGGTGGTGTTAAAGGTGTATCGCGAGCATATTTGCGAAACCTATATTGTCGATACCGATGCGTATGATGTTCAATGGGATCGGCATAAGCGTAGCACCCGTGATTTTTTTATACACCCGCTTTCCAAACACTTTGGTAAAATCAATTGCGTTAAATTCTCCTTTATTGTGCATGTTCATGAGCATTCCATACCGTCGCAGCATGACTATATTTTCATGGATTGGCAGCAGCTACACAGTGACCAGCCGCAATACCGTCAACTGAATACCGATTGGGCGACTGACAATCACTATCGTACTTATGAGCTGAATGCCGGTGAGTTACAAAGTGATGTGGATTGGTATAACCATCATGTTGAATCCTTGCAGCTAGTGCCTAAATTTACTAAAGGTCAGCAGCACCATCCTTATCATCCTAAGCGCTATATTCACGATTTGATTGATAGTGTTATTCGCAGTAAATGGGATCATCCTGAGCGCCTATGTACGATTAAAGTCAGTGTCGATTGTATTGACGACTATGATTTCATTACACATTTAATTACTGCTAATAATAATGGCGTCTGTGTGCAATGTATTGTCGATTGGCGAAAAATGACGCTGACGAACAGTGAAAATTATGCGCGTTTAAAACGTTCCAGGATTGAGTTGCTGGGGGTGTTTTGCACACCACAGCATCACTTGATTGAAGTTGATCCTGATATGCACACCAAATTTATCATTTTTAACGATGAAGATTGCATATTGGGTTCTTTCAATATTACCTTTGATCGCTGGTGGGCTAATTGGGAATCCGGCATGACTTTTCATTCAAAAGGCATGTGTCGTTTGCTGGATAATATTTTTCAAAGTCAGCGCGGTGGGGTGGTTCAAAAATACGGTATTAATCCGTTGAGCCACTTTAATTTACTGTATACCTTTGGTCGGCACAGCATGCAAAATGGCCATTATTACCGCCCGCACCATGCTATTCTGGCAGAAATTCACCGCGCTAGACATTCCATTAAGCTGTGCTTGTTTTTGATCGGTGATCTGTTAGGGGATCATCATGATAGCGTGGTCGATGCCCTGATTCACGCACGGGATAGAGGCGTTTATGTGCATATTTTGTTCAATGGACATTTAGCGAGGCAGGGGAGAATAGGTATTGAACGTTCAATGGCGGATGAGCTTAACCGGGCATTGCTCCCCGCCGTGCAACGCTTAAAAGATGTCGGTATTCCGGTCGGGCTGGTGTATGGACAAGATGATCTTCCCGTTCCCTATTCACCGATTCATTCAAAATACTGCATTATTGACGACTGCATTGTTATTGAAGGCAGCTTTAATTGGTATAACACTTCGGTGTTCTCGCATGATTTAATTGTGGTAGTTAATAATCGCGAAGTAGCACAGCCCTACATGCATGAGTTTGAGCAGATACAGCGCTTGTTTAGAATTTATTATTGAGGGTGATACATCGGCAGCTTAGCGTAAGGCAGGGCGGTTAAAACGCCTGTTCATTGAGCAACAATGCACCCAGCATGTACGAAGGCGTTGCGCAAAAAGTAGACGTAAGCGTGCAGGTTTTTCAGACCCTTAGCGCAAAGGCAAGGGGTAAGGCCATACAAACATTTCGTAAGCAAATACGTTCGCTGGTTGTGACGGTAGCGGTGTGGTTGCTCTTAGTTGCTGTCGAACGTATTATTTACAGGTTTGGTTAGCTGCACTGGCTAGATTGAATAGCTATCCCCTGACGCAAATATTACCCGAAAGACGGAACTTGCTAGAGGTTCCGCCGTTAGGGGCTAAATACAGGTTGAAGGCACTGTTGGCGGTTTTTTGTAGTATATTGAAATCCCCCACATTTAATCACAGCCTATACAGCTCTATAACAATGACTAACGCAGCCCCGCCCCGCTTAATCCTGATTGATGGCTCTTCCTTTTTATACCGTGCCTATCACGCCTTACAGCATCTTTCCAGTCCCGATGGCAAGCCGACCAATGCCATTTTTGGGGTTGCTAATATGTTGCGCCGTTTGCTGGCAGAATATGACAGTGCGTATTTTTCGGTGGTGTTTGATGCGCCGGGTAAGAATTTTCGCCATGCATTGTACGCGGACTATAAGGCGCATCGTCCGTCGATGCCGGATGATTTAAGGGTGCAAGTAGAGCCATTACATCACCTGATTCGGGCAATGGGTTTGCCGCTTATCATGGAACCGGATGTTGAAGCCGATGATGTGTTGGGGACATTGGCGCAATATGCTGAGCAGCAAGGCTTTGATGTAGTGATTTCTACTGGCGATAAGGATATGGCGCAGCTGGTTAATGAGCGGATTATTCTGGAAGATTCGATGTCCAATAAGCGTATGGATATTGAGGGCGTGAAAACGAAATTCGGCGTTAAACCCAGTCAGATCATTGATTTTTTAGCGCTGATGGGCGATAAATCCGACAACATTCCGGGCGTACCCAGTGTCGGCGAAAAAACAGCGGCTAAATGGCTGAATAGCTATGATTCTCTGGACAACTTGGTCGCACATGCCGATGAAATAACCGGTAAAGTCGGTGAACAATTACGCGCTAATCTTGCGCAATTAGAGATTTCAAAAGCGCTGACCACCATCAAATGTGATGTTGTACACAACTACACCATGGATGATTTAAAGCGGCAGCCGTTAGATGTTGCCGCCTTAAAAACGCTGCTGGCACAACTGGGTTTTTCTGCCTGGTTACGGCAATTAGAGCAACAGCCGATGCCGAGTGCGGTAGTGAATCCCTCTACACCACCGCCAGTAACAGTGGCTCGTACAGAAGAGCCTACGACAGATTCAGCGCCCGCTACCACGCCCGTTATTCTGTCAGCCATGCCGGAATTTACTGATAACGTCTATGAAACGATTCTCACGCAAGCGCAATTAGACCAGTGGTTGCAGGCATTAAATGCCGCCGAGTTATTTGCTTTTGACACTGAAACCACCAGTTTAAATTACTTGCTCGCCGAGGTTGTTGGGGTGTCTTTTGCCGTTAACATAGGTCGGGCAGCTTATATACCCCTCGCGCATGATTATCCTGAAGCACCTGAGCAGCTTGACCGCGACAGCGTTTTAGCACAGCTAAAGCCGCTGTTAGAAAATTCAGCCAAAGCAAAGGTAGGGCAAAATCTAAAATACGATGCGCATGTGCTCAACAATCATGGTATTACCTTGCGCGGTATTCAGCACGATACGATGCTGGCGTCTTATGTGTTAAACAGTACTGCCACCAAGCACAATATGGATGATTTGGCGCAGTATTATTTAGGGCTAACCACCATTCATTATGAAGATGTCGCAGGCAAGGGGGCGAAACAAATTCCTTTTAAGGACGTTGCTATAGAGCAGGCCGCCCCTTACGCCGCGGAAGATGCAGATATTACCTTACGCTTACATCAGGCGTTAGCTACGCAATTAGCGCAAATACCGACGTTACAAGAGCTTTATCAAACGCTGGAAATTCCTTTAATCAGCGTTATCAATCGCATCGAACAAAATGGCGTATTAATTGACAGTGACTTATTGGCGCAGCAGAGTCTGGAGCTGGCGAACCACATCGCCTCGCTGGAGCAGCGTACCCATGATTTAGCGGGGCAGGTGTTTAATTTAGGCTCGCCGAAACAAATTCAAAACATCTTGTATGATAAATTACAGTTACCGGTACTAAAAAAAACCCCCACCGGACAGCCCTCAACAGATGAAGCTGTTTTGCAAGAACTGGCTGTTGATTACCCGCTGCCTAAACTGATTCTTGAGCACCGTAGCCTTAGCAAGCTAAAGTCCACCTATACCGATAAGCTGCCACAACAAATCAATACGAAAACCGGGCGGGTACATACCTCTTATCATCAAGCCGTTACCGCGACCGGACGCTTATCCTCATCTGATCCTAATCTGCAAAACATTCCGATACGCAGCGAAGAAGGCCGCAAAATTCGTCAGGCGTTTATTGCGCCCGCTGGATATAAAATTGTCGCCGCCGATTATTCACAAATTGAACTGCGCATCATGGCGCATTTATCCGCCGATGCGGGATTATTGAATGCCTTTAATCACGCGCAAGATATTCATCGCGCCACGGCTGCCGAAGTGTTTGGCGTTGCACCCGAACACGTCACCACCGAATTACGGCGCTCAGCCAAAGCCATTAATTTTGGCTTAATTTATGGTATGTCGGCGTTCGGTCTCGCGCAACAACTGGGTTTAGGCCGTAATCAGGCACAAGCGTATATTGATTTGTATTTTACCCGTTATCCTGGCGTTAAAGACTACATGGAAAGCGTTAAAGACCTCGCCAAACAACAAGGTTATGTTGAAACGGTTTTTGGTCGACGTTTGTACTTACCGGAAATTAACGCCCGTAACGCTGCGCGCCGCCAATATGCCGAACGCACGGCTATTAATGCACCGATGCAAGGCACAGCCGCAGATATTATTAAGCGCGCCATGTTGGCAACCGATGCTTGGCTACAGCAAGAACAACCCGATGCAAAAATGATTATGCAAGTGCATGATGAACTGGTGTTCGAGGTTGCCATTGAGCAGCTTGAACACTGCCAGCAGCGTATTAGGGAACATATGTGTGCAGCCGCAACGCTGAGTGTGCCCTTGATTGTCGATGTGGGCGTGGGCGATAATTGGGATGAGGCACATTAATGCCGCACTTACAGGATAAACCTATGCAAAGAATCTGTGTTTATTGTGGCTCTAGCAGCGGTAAAAGTTCCGCATACACGGCGGCGGCCAAACAACTGGGCGCAGAGCTGGCAAAGCGTAATCTGGCGCTGGTTTATGGCGGAGCCAGTATCGGCATTATGGGCGTCATTGCGGATGCGGTTATGGCGCACGGCGGCGAGGTTATTGGCGTGATTCCGCAGGTCTTGGTTGAAAAAGAAGTGTCGCATGCGCATTTAACCGAGCTGAAGATAGTTAATTCCATGCATGAACGTAAAGCACTCATGGTACGGGTTATATAATTTAATTTATCGTGTATGGAAATATAACTTTAATATGGACAATATGAGGGTGAAGGTATAACGTAAGCGCCCGACGCTGACAGCCCCCAAGTACTCCACTCAATCATTTGTTATCATATGACATCAGCTAATGTGATGGTCTAATAAAGCAGGACACTTCTTAAGACAGATTTATAATGTCATTAGAGGTGAAAAATGAGCACAAAAAGCAATCAAAAAAGACCAGACTACACA
>JAPLRW010000233.1 GCA_026398935.1 Methylococcales bacterium | reverse complement strand
ACCTTCAGAATTAACCACCTGCCCCGTCGCATCGCGACTGAATGAGCCATCCCGCGTGTAATTAATCTCTCCACTGGGGGTAATGATTTGAAAAAAACCTCGCCCACTGATGGCGATGTCTAAATCGTTGCCTGTTTGCTGAATATTACCTTGCGTATGTAATTTTTCCGTGGCGACGACATTGACGCCCGTTCCCAGCTGTAAGCCGGAAGGCAATTGCGTATTCTGAGTCGTTTGCCCACCCGCTTGGCGAATATTTTGATAAATCAAATCTTCAAACACCGCGCGAGATTGCTTGTAGCCAGTGGTGTTAACGTTGGCTAAGTTATGTGAAATAACCGCCATCCGTGTCTGTTGGGCATCTAACCCGGTTTTAGCAACCCACAATGCTCTTTCTGTCATGACAATCTCCTCAGTGTGCTTAACAAAACATATTCATACATAAAAACAAAGCATTTCTTATGCCATTTTCATCAACTTGGCACTGGCAGCAGAATCTTCATCTACCGTACGCATAACTTTTGTTTGTAATTCAAAATTTCTGGCTAATTCAATCATTTCCACCATGGCGGAAACTGCGCCGACATTACTTCCCTCAAGCACACCCTGCACGACTTGTACATTGGCATCCGCTAAGGGTGGTGGTGGTTTTGGCAGTCCAGGCTGTGTCGGAGGTTTTATGTGCATTAAGCCGTCATCCAGCTTTTCCAGATCGGTAAGCGGTGGATTAACCAGCTTAATACGGTCAATCACCGCCACAGTATTAGGATTCCCTCCCACTGGAATAATACTGATTGTGCCATCTGCTCCGATCATCATTTTGTCAAATGGCGGTATGGCAATCGGCGCAGTATTGCCCATAACTGGCAACCCAGAGTTGGTCAGCAACAAGCCATCAGCCGTCACCTTCAAATCCCCTGAGCGCGTATACGCTTCCTGACCGGTTTTATCCTGCACCGCTAACCAGCCAGCGCCTTTTATCGCAACATCTAAAGGATTACCCGTCGTTTGCAAAGCGCCCGGTGCCATATCCGTTCCGGGTCGTTCACTCATGGCATATACCCGTGCTGGGAAGCCTGGCCCAAAAACCGGCTGACTCCGAAACTGTTCAAAGTCGGATTTAAAGCCCGTGGTCTGTGTATTCGCCAAATTATTGGCGTTTGCCGTTTGCGCCAACAACGTCTGCTTGGCGCCATTCATGGCCACATATAAACTTCTATCCATATTCGTTCTCCCGATAATGACGGTAAAAAAGTAAGCAAGCGTGAGCAGTAATCCACATAAAACACGGTAAATCGCTAAGATTTAACTCCCCCCACACTTTTTTCTTCATTACTAAGCCCTCAGAATGGTTTCCAATAAACTTTTTTCAGTGGTAATGGTTTGTGCATTTGCCTGATACGCCTGCTGGGCAATAATCAATTTAACCAATTGTTCGGATAGATCGACATTGGAACCTTCCAAAGCAGCAGACTGAACATCCCCAAAGTTATTACTGCCTGCAGCACCATAAATAGGCGAGCCGGAACTGGACGTAACGCCCCAAGTGGTATCACCCAATTTAGCCAATGCCTGATTGCTTTGAAATCGCGCCAGCGCCACTTGACCTAACGGTTTAGAACCACCATTGCTAAAACGGGCAAATACTACCCCTTGCGTATCGACATCAATACCCGTTAAGTTACCGGCGGGCATACCATCTTGTTTTAAATCATTAACGCTAAAAGGCGTTGAAAACTGCGTACTCCCACTAAAGTTCATACCAAATGCCATCGGGTTAACACTGGCACTCGGATCAATCAGAGCCATATCAATATCGCCAATATCTAATTTACTGACACCTACCGCCGCACCATTCACCGTATCCAATATCCCACTGGCCGTAAACGTCAATACGACAGGATCGCCAGCATCACCGCCTGTAGCGGGTGGAGCCAATGCCGCCGCTACCGCTGACGGGCCAGCAGGGGTCGGCGGCGCAGCAGGCGCTCCTGGCGTAATCCCAAAATCATCGACAAATATATACGCCTGCCAAGTATTCGGCGTTGCCGGGTCTTTGACATAATAGGTGGACTCGACATGCGTCTTACCTTGCGAATCATAAATATTGATTGACGTGCTATTGTTATAAGACTTTGGATCAAGACGGCTAAACGCTGCAACGGTGGGGGTAGACTTACTGCTGTCTAAATTCAATTTCACATCAATACTGGCGGTTGACGCGGGTAGGCCTTGCGCAGCATCGATCGTTAACGGCTTAAACACCCCCGTACTAAATCCCTCTGCGACGGTTGTGCCGTTAGCCGCAAACGCCAATAAATATTGCCCCTGATCATTGACCACATTGCCTTTAGCGTCCAACTGAAAAGCCCCATTACGGGTATAAGCACTGGGTATTGATGCCCCAACAGGCTTCGTCGGATTATTAGGATCAGGAAGACCCACCGTGTCAGCCAACACAAAAAAACCGTTGCCCTTAACAGCAAGATCAAGGCTGTTTTGGGTGTTTTCAATGTTACCCTGACTAAATTGCTGTGCGACTTCGGTGGTTCTAACCCCTGATCCCACCTGAGTTTTACTGACTCCACCCATACTGCTGGCATACACATCCGCAAATTCGGCACGCGACTCTTTGAAGCCGGTGGTTTGTGAATTAGCAATGTTATTACCAGTGACCTGTAAGCTGGTGGAAGCGGCTTTTAATCCACTTAATGCTGTCCCGAAACCCATGACCCACTCCTTAAAGAATTTGTTTAACCTGATTAAAATTAACGCTACCAACGCCCGCTAAATTAACCGTTAATCCATTGCTACCAGTACCCATAGAAACACTTTCAACACGCGACTGCAGTTGGGTTTCCAGCACGGTATTATTGTCACCAATGGTGGCTGTTGCGGAAATTTTGTACATACCGGGATCAACCATGACCCCGTTATCATTCAGTCCATCCCAACTAAACGGCACGGCACCCTTTACGTGTGTTCCTAACGGTATAGTCTTTATAACGTCCCCCGTTTTACTGTCCAACACCTGCAAAGATAAATTGCCGGTATTATCAGTAAGCTCAATTTCTCCCTTTAAGGGCTTACCCGTCTCCAGTAAAGCTTGCGTCCCAGGGGCAGAAACGGTATGTCCGACTAGACTCGCTGCTTGTAATGACTGACCGGATCCCACAGAACCTGCAAACTCACTAAAAGACTTTTGCAAATCCTGGATACCAGATACCGTACCAAACTGCGCCATTTGCGCTAAAAAATTACCATTCTCCATGGGCTTAGACGGATCTTGATGCGTCATTTGCGTGGTCATTAATTTCAAAAACTGCGCCTGACTTAACGCCCCGTTGCACTGGTTGTTGTCATTGTTGATTACTCCTGTTATTGACCCATTCTTAGTGTCTGCAACATCATCTGTTTTGCAGCATCCAAGACTTCTACATTATTTTGATAAGACCGTGATGCAGACATCATATTGGCCATTTCTTCAACGGTATTCACATTGGGTTTAAAAATATACCCTTGCGCATCGGCTAATGGATGATTGGGTGCATATTCCATGACGGGCGGTGCTTGACTTTCAACAACCCCCAAAACATTCACATTACTGGGTTTGCTATTCTGATCCAAAGCATTTTGCAATTCGGCAGCAAATACCGGCTGCCTTGATTTATAAGTGCTTTCAAGACTGCTGCTAACGCTATTTGCATTAGAAATATTACTGGCAACCAAATTTAACCGTAATGACTGGGCATTCATACCACTGCCCGCAATATCAAAAATTTTAAATGCCGACATAATTATTGCCCCTTAATCGCGGTTTTTAAATCATTAAAACGACCATTAATAAAACGTAAACTGGCTTGATACTGCACATTATTTTCTGCGTATTTCGCCTGCTCCACATGCGACTCCACCGTATTGCCATCCAAAGAAGCTTGATTAGGGATGCGGTACTGAAGGCTGGCACCTAATACCGATTCTGTCGGTGAAAAATGTGCAGGTTGGGTTTTATCCAATAGGACATTAGACGGCATGCTCTGCTTTAAAATTGATTGAAAGTCTAAATCCCGCGCTTTATACCCTGGTGTATCAGCATTTGCCAAATTCGCTGCTAGCTGCTCGCCTCGTTTTTCGCGCAAGGCTAACGCCTGCGGATGAATGCCTAATGCTGTATCAAAATTAATTGCCATAAATATACCCTCCGATTGATTCAACTCAATAAAAGCAATATTTACGCCAAAGTAATTATCATTATTTCTATCAATGAGATGGCTAAGAAGCGCTTAAAAGTCAGCGGGAGAGAACGGCAAAGGAATAGGCAAAAAAATACCGCTGGTGCGTTCTTTTGCCGCTTGAACGATAAAATCCAATCGGTAACTATCCCCAACGCTGCTTTTTCAACGAGTAGATGGATAGACAGCGACAGTTTTAACAACGCTATGCATGTTGACAGCGCCAAGCAGCGCATAAGGAATGATAAGAAAACGAAAAGATGAAATAAACAGTTATTTAAGCGAGGGAAGTCCGTATATTTAATCCGTATCGCGTTGAACGATATTCAATACATTGACGGCTATGGCACATTAGCGGTGCCAGCCTGTTACAGCGTCCAGAGATAATCGACGACTTGGTCAATCTCTGTTTCGGTGAGAATTTTATTACGTCCAAACGGCGGCATAGTGGTTTCGGGATTAAACCGAGTAGCATCCCAGAGTTGTTCGCGTAAATGCTGTTTGTTTTTAAAACGCGTCGCCATATCGACCAGCGGTTGCCCAATATTACCGGGCTCTTCACCATCTGCTATGACGTGACACGCCAGACAATTACCTTTACTGCGTTCAAACGCAATCCGTTTACCCAACATCAAGCGTTGCTCATCGGCAATGGTCGTGACACAACCCGCTACGCCAATAAGGCTCAATAGCGCGCCATACCTCAAAATGACGCTAAGCCTCGCTGTCATTTTCCATCCAGAACATCCGGTCAGGGTTTAATTGCCCGTGCCCCGTTTTATAGGCATGGTTTAAAGCGTTCCATGTGTATTCTTGCGCTTCATTAATCGCCATAAAAGGATCTAAGCCGTGCGCGACCAATGCAGCAATGCTTGCCGCTAAGGTACAACCGGAGCCATGATAACGCCCTGGCAAACGATCCCAGCTAAATGCTTCAACAGGTGTGTTTTTTTGATACAGTCGATTACACACCACAGGACTGTCTTCATCTGCGCCAGTAATCAGTACATACTGACAGCCCCTTGCTAATAAAGCCTCGCCACTGGCGTTCACGACAGTCATCTGTGTTAACTGCCGCGCCTCATGGCTATTGGGCGTAATAATCAACGCCAATGGGACTAAAAGATCAGTGATTGCAGTTCTTAATGGCTGATCCGCCAAATCAGAACCGCCACCCGCTACCAATATCGGATCTAAAATAACCGGAATAGCAGGGTATTCTATTAATAGATCACGTATCGCCAACGCCAACGAATAATCGCCAATTAAACCGATTTTAATCGCCTTGACCGGAAGATCCGCTAACACCGTACGCGCTTGCGCACTAAAGTTTTCGGCACTTTGCGGCGACATTTTTTTAACATTACGCGTATCTTGCTCGGTTAAAACAGTAATCACGCTCGCCGCATGGCATTTATGGCTAATTAATACTTCAATATCAGCCTGAATACCTGCGCCACCACAAGGATCATGGCCTGAAAAGCAGAGTACGACTGGCCGTAAAGAATCCATAATGCGTCCCATTGTCATCAAAAAAAGTGCCGCCCAAAGTGGCGTAATTATCTCTAAACAGCCGTTCCGACTTGTAAGCCTTCAAACCAGTCCAGAAAACGCCTAACATCATCACCTCTAAACATTCGACCATGTTGTGGCGCGATGATGTCAATATCCAATTCCCGCACCCGCTCAATCCAATTGCGTTTCGCTTGATTTGACGGCATCCAGCGCTGATGGAAATAACGCATTTTTTCAACATGCGCTTCAAAATTATCCACAAAAACTGGCGCACCCGGCGACTCTAAAGCCGCACCGACATCACCGGACATCAAAATTTTAGCGTTCGGATCATAGACATGAAAATTACCCGAAGAATGTAAATAATGCGCAGGAATAAGTTTTAACTCCACATTATCCAAACGGATAACGCCGCCAGTGTCAGGGATAGGAACGTACTCAATACTCTCACAGCCGAAATGGCGCAAAAAACCTTCCCAGATAGCAGGCGCATGTAACTTGGCATTAGGTAATGCTTGATCCCACAATCCCAAAGAAGAGATGATGTCCGGGTCTTGATGTGATGCAAACAAATCCGTAATTTCTTCAACAGGCGCATGATGCAAAACAGCCGCCAGCATGGGGGCAAATAATTCAGTACCACCTGGCTCCATTAATAAACAACGATTAGCGGTTCTAACGACATATTGATTGGTATCAATAATGTTATCTGGTTTATTTTCATCACGTCCGAACATAATCCATTGATATGCTCCTTCGTAAATTTTTGTCATTTTCATAGAACCTAGCTCCTCAGTAGTCTGTCATTATTCGGTAAGCGTGATAAAAGATAATGCACTACGGCAGCGCTGTACGTTATCGTGAATAACCTGTGCGGCATTATCCACACTTTCTGCAACGGCTTGTAAACTTTGTAAATATTCACCAGCTTGCGAGGCTTCAATTCTTGAATTGGCCGCAATCACCCGTGCCGCTCGAGCAGGGTGCATTACTTCGCCTAATTGATCCAGTAATTGTGCAATATGTGAATTAAATTGCCTCAGGCACTCCTGCATTTTTTGCTGCGCACGTAAAAGTGCCGGGCGTAATGAACTTTCATAGGTGGCACCTTTCGCTAGCACCCCCGCCAGTTCAAATTTATTAAACGCCTCGGTCATGCGATATTCATCAACCGTGAGTTGATAGAGCTGCAAGGCATGCGCATTAATAGCATGCACAAGCTCAATGGTATCTTTTGCCAATTCGTTAATAAAATCGGTAATAGGCTGAAAACCTTTGGCTTTTTCACCTGCCCTAAAAGCAATCGCTTTTGCATTAGCCGCTGCTAAAGAAATCTCTTTCGCAACATCCATGACGGCACTTAATTCTGCAGCAATCGAGGCTACCGCAACAAATTGTGATTTTGTTTGATTTTTTTTCATTTTCAACCCACTCAATACGTTAGAAGAAACCATCGATCCTTCAATAATACAGACACTAAGCATCCGCAACCACTTTCAACTATTTCTTCAGGAATCCTCTACAAAAACCATTCAAAAGTCGCTTTAACAGCATTACCACAGCCCAAGTATTCCAGCTGCGTACAGCACTCTTTGGCTTTACCAATGCCTTTTTGCTTCACACGCTGTTCTGAGAGCACAGTATCAACATCAAAACCTTCGCCACTGTCTTGCACCCTAATCGTTAAACAGCCGCCAACAGCCTTTGTGTCCTCATGATAAATAGGAGTATGCTTGAAGCTAACTTGGATCTCGCCCGATTGCATTTTGGCTAAGCGTTCATCTTTTAACTGATAATACTCAATCAGACCTTGATTGGTTTGCTTTAAGCCGGGATCTAAGGCTAGCAGACCATAATCCACTGCATTTATAAATAACTCATTAAGAATACAATAAATAACATCTTGATAGCGTTGTAAACCTTGAATATCCATTAACAAATTGATCATAATGGGCACAGGGTGCGCGCCATTAATGGTCGGCACGCCAAAGGTCATCGTGCTTTTCCACTCCATGGGAATACGCTGTTTTTGCAGAATAGCGGCGGTATCCTTTGGCCATTCAAGATGACTGAGATTACACTGCAGCTCAACAAGCGTCACATCATCCTGTTGTCCCAGACCAACGCTGTGCTGTTGTAAATGTTGCACAACCGTATCAAAGTAAGAACCTTTATCCCCCTTAAGACAGGCGATGACACCTTCCGTACCAAATTGCTCTCCTTGCGTATTTTCTGCTTCAATGACACCATCAGTGAAAAGATACACATAATCATCTTCGTTCACTTTTACGTATTGAATTTTTGGATCAAAGGCGTGGAGAATTCCCAACGGGACATTTTGTGAAGCAATGGTACGTATTTTAGCTGTTTTCCGGTTAACGATATAATGTTCAGGCAACCCGCACGTAATCATTTCCAAAAAACCAACATCCAATTTTAAACTGATAATTGTTGCCCCTAAAAACATATTCACCGGCAACAATTTCACTAACTTTCGATTGATTTCTTTAATAACATCCTTCGCAGCAAAGCCTTTACGCACCATGCCATAAAAAATATCGGCAACAGGAGCGGCACTGACAGAGGCTGAAAGCCCATGCCCAGTAAAGTCACCCAACAATACATAGATCTGATTATTAGGCGCTTTCGCTGTCAATAAAATATCACCATTAAACAGTGCCATTGGCGACAATATATAGCGCAGTGTGGGGATCTCAACGAAGTCCGCCTGTAGAATATTTTTATATAAGTTAGCGGCAACCAGCTGTTCTTGCTCAAAAACCGCTTGGTATTTAAGCAACGCTCGCTTTTGGCGCATTTGTTCC
>JAPLRW010000240.1 GCA_026398935.1 Methylococcales bacterium | reverse complement strand
GACGCGTTGTTTCAACCTTTTCAGCAGGCGGACAATTCCATTACGCGCAAATATGGCGGTACAGGTTTAGGGTTGGCGATTTGCAAACAAGTCACTGACTTGATGGCGGGGGACATCGGTATTGACAGTCAGAAAGGCTTTGGTAGCGTATTTTGGATCACGCTAACATTGGCAAAGCCTGATAAACACTGTCTGGAGGTTTCTGTTATCGATAATCCGGATAATTTAAACGTATTGAATGGCGCACGAATACTGCTGGTAGAAGATAACCCATTCAATCAGCAAGTCGCGAGTGAGCTGCTAAAGAAGCAATCCGCTATTGTGACCATTGCTAACAATGGCGTAGAGGCGCTTGAATGGCTAAATAGCCATTCATTTGATGGCGTGTTGATGGATATGCAAATGCCTGAAATGGATGGTCTTGAAGCGACGCAACGTATCAGAGCACAAGCGCATTTAACCCATCTGCCCGTGATCGCCATGACCGCCAATGCATTAACCGGAGATCGTGAAAAATGCCTTGCAGTCGGCATGGATGACTTTATCAGCAAGCCGGTTAAGCCCCAGATTTTATACGCTACGTTAGCTAGATTGATTGCTGCTGCATCACAAAATAGTACTAAACCTGACGCGCTTCCCCGTTTAAAAACCAATGCGCGTCATGCAATTGTTTCGCCTGTACCCTTGCCTCGTTTTTCTGTTTTAGGCGATGATTTGGACATCATTAACCTGTCAGTATTGGCTGAAATGGTCGGAAATCATCCCGATACGATACGGCGGTTTTTTTTAAAATTTGTCGAATCGGCAGTACAAGGATTAAGTGAAATGGATGCGGCATTACAAGAACAAGACAGTGTCAGCATTCGACGCTTAGCCCATCGAATTAAATCACCCGCTAAAACAGTGGGCGCGATGCAATTTGCCGCCGTATGCCAATCACTGGAACAATTAGATGATGGCGATAGCGAACTGGCGGCGGTGCTTATTGCGCAGTTACACCAATTGCTGACCAGAATTCAGCTACAGATTACATTTAGTGATACGCCGGAGCAGACTATTTAAAGCGTTTTCCGTCCATCTACTATTAGCAATGGCTCAGCAGCCAATAGGTTTTAATCATAAAGCAGCATAGATATGTGACAACACAGCGCTGATCTTTTTAGATATTGATCCTGCGGGTACGATCAATGCGATAATAATGCTGCGAGATAATGAACATCGCTGGTTGATTATCTTCTTGCTTACACATAACCCATTACATTCTGGAGAATACATGCCAACAGTTACACTGATTAAAGGCGATGGCATCGGCCCATCAATCATGAATGAAGCCCTCAAGGTTATCGCGGCTAGCGGCGTGAACATTACTTGGGAAGAAATGGATGCTGGGATGGCCGCGTTTGAAAAACATGGCACGCCGTTACCGGATGAAACCCTTGCCTCGTTTGATAAAACCCGTTTGGCATTCAAAGGGCCGTTGACGACTGCGGTAGGCGGTACAGGTTTTAGAAGCATCAATGTTGCGTTACGGCAGAAATACGATCTGTACGCCAATGTCCGTCCGGCAAAAAGCTGGGCAGGGGTTAATACCCGTTATGAAGATGTTGATATTGTGATCGTGCGGGAAAATACCGAAGGTCTGTATGCCGGACTGGAACATTATCTGACGCCTAAAAAAGACATTGCGGAAAGTTTAGCGGTCGTAACCCGCGTTGCCTCAGAACGCATCATTGAGTACGCTTTTCAATATGCGCGCGATAATAAACGCGCGAAAGTCACCGTATGTCACAAGGCCAATATTCTGAAATACACCCAAGGTTTATTCTTGGATG
>JAPLRW010000060.1 GCA_026398935.1 Methylococcales bacterium | reverse complement strand
GGGTATAGCTTAAACTATTGTCCTGATTTCGGGGTCCACTATAATTCATATATGCATGATGAGCAATGATGTGCTTTTCCAAATTTGTCTTTGAAATCTAATGATTTCTTGAAGATAATTTGTGATTCAGAATTTAATCTTGATAAGTATTCTTCAATATTCATTAATTTTATAAAGCACCATTTCTATAGTTATGTAAGGTGAGAAGTTTTTTTGGTCACCCTGTTTATTAGATCACAATCCTCTATCCCCCCTCATCGGCCAAACCTTACATTTATCCCTGTTTGGGAGAAGTATTCCGGTGGTAGTGAGATTAATTAAATTTACCTCAACTAAAGTCTAGCCACTATTTTGTAGGCTTTACGACAATTTCACTGCCATTATTCCACATTGTCTGGGAAGGGCTGAACATATCTGCATACATGCCACTATTTTCAAGGCTAATGGAGTTGGCAAGCGTTTTGCTATATAGCAATTAACAGCAGCTTGACGACATTAAAACCTTTATGAAAACTCAGCGCAGCACGCTCATCATTGACGACACAACCCTTAGAGATGGTGAGCAATCAGCAGGCGTGGTGTTTTCGATGGCGGAAAAGCTGGTCATTGCTACACAACTCGCTGATCTAGGCGTGCCTGAGCTGGAAATTGGTATTCCAGCGATGGGCGAACAGGAGCGGGATGAAATTAAAGCCATTGCCGCGCTTAAGCTTCCTAGCACGTTATTGGTTTGGTCACGCATGCGGTTGGATGATTTGCAGTTGTGTTTAGGGTTAGGCGTAGGACTGGTGGACTTGTCTATTTCCGCTTCTGACCAACATATTCAGCACAAGCTCAAAAAAAGCCGGGCATGGGTCTTAGCCACGATTGAGCATTGCGTTAAAACGGCGGTGGATGCCGGATTAAAGGTTTGTGTCGGCATGGAAGACGCGTCACGCGCGGATGTTGATTTTTTAAGTCAGATGGCAGAAGCCGCACAACGGGCAGGAGCCAGCAGAATTCGTTTCGCCGATACCGTGGGCATTATGGAACCGTTTGGCGTCTTTGAAACCATCAAAAAATTACGCGCCGCTACTGATCTGGATATTGAAATGCATGCGCATGATGATCTAGGGTTGGCGACGGCAAACACGTTGGCGGCGGCACTCGCGGGTGCGACGCATGTTAATACCACGGTAAATGGTTTAGGCGAACGTGCGGGAAATGCCGCTTTGGAAGAAGTGGTGGTGGGTTTGCGGCAATTGTATGGCATTGAAACCGGGGTTGATTTACGGCAGTTCCCGGCGCTCTCTGAACAGGTAGCGCGTGCCTCTGGTGATGCTATCGGCAGCCGAAAAAGTCTCATTGGTAAAAATGTTTTTAGCCATGAAGCAGGTATTCATGTGGATGGTTTGTTGAAAGATCCGAATAATTATCAGGGGGTCGATCCGGCGTTAGTGGGTCGCAGCCATCAGCTGGTGTTAGGTAAACATTCCGGTACTCAGGGTGTTATTCATGCGTATCAACAAATCGGGTTGTCAGTCACTAAAATTCAGGCACAAGCTTTATTAACGCAGGTTAGAAAGTTTGTTAGTGAGTTTAAGCAAACCCCTAATGCGGTCGATCTTAACCGTTTTCATCAAGCACTTTAAGGAGTGGTCATCATGAAAGATATTAATAATCCAGGTTGGGTTCACCCTGAAGGGTATAAAAGCGATGGCGTAACCCAACAATCGGAGTCACCCCAGTTGGGTTACGCTATCGCCAACCCAATCTATGAGACTGCATCAAAGCAGCAAGTACATGTCATTGCTGCGACCTATGTGGATGATGAGCGTTATCCCGGATCGTTTTTTAGAATTCCCCGCGCGCCTATCCCTGGCAAGACTACTTGGAGTATCAACTGATGGCTAGGGTCATGTCCCATACGATTAACACTGAACAACCGTTGCGTTTTTTCAGCCAATGGCACGAGGATGTGTATTGCGTTTTTGGACGTGACCCTGCCGCTCATAATGTGTGGGAAATTTTACTGACCTATTCCGGTGTGCATGCGGTGTTGACGCATCGTTTGACGCATCGGCTATGGAAAGCTAACTGGCGTTTATCGGCGCGGCTGTTAGCAGCATTTTGCAAAACCATTACGGGCGTGGATATTCATCCCGGTGCGACTATTGGGCGACGGTTATTTATCGACCATGCCTTGGGTGTAGTGATCGGTGAAACCGCTATTTGTGGTGATGATGTCACGTTGTATCACGGCGTAACGTTGGGTGGCACAACGTGGAATAAGGAAAAGCGGCACCCGACTTTAGGCAATAACGTCATGGTGGGATCGGGTGCGAAAATTTTAGGCGCTATCACATTAGGCAATAACGTGCGGGTGGGGGCTAACTCGGTGGTGGTTAAAGATGTGCCAGCCTGTTGTACGGTAGTGGGGATTCCCGGGCGTGTTATTCAGAGTAAAGGCACGCAGATTCAAAATCGGCACGGCATTGATTTGGATCACCACCTGATTCCTGATCCCATTGGCAAAGCTATCGCCTGTTTGATGGAGCGCATTGATGAGCTGGAAGCTAAGCAGCATCAATTGACAGAAGTTCAGCAAGTTGCGGACGCTGAAGACCATCAGTCGGCCAGTGGGCAGCATGAAGAAGATTGTGCCAGTTGCGAAGCTGAAATGGTTTGCCTACCGCAAACAGAACAGATTGTGCAATTACGGGTAAGTGCGTAATGGACTTGTTAGATTTTCCTGAAGATTGGCAGGAATTGCAATTGACGCATATTACCGAAACACCGGTGGCGTTATTAACCCAAGTTAGGCTGTATTTGTTTACTCTAAAAACTATCGGTTTTTTACATATGCGTTTGGAACACTTAAATATAAGCCAGGTGATATTTGAAAAGTTGGTGAGTTTAGATAGCCAAAATCGCATTGGCGCACAGGGTTTGTTGGAATTACTTATAAAACGTAAAGATGAATACTCAACTAAAGCAGGTGAAGTATGTTGAATGAAAAAAGCGAGTATGTGCTGCTGCTGACTTTTGTAATGTTAGCGGTTTATATCTTAAGCCAAGATGCGGCGTTAATCGGTCCTTTTTGATTATTGGAGAAACCCCATGCGTTTTGAAGAAGAAATGGAAGAATTAGAATCCGCTGAAGATTTTTTGCAGTATTTTAAACTCGACTACGAACCCAGTGTGGTACATGTCAATCGTTTACATATCCTGCAACGTTTTCATGACTATTTACAAAAAGCTGGCACTGAAATGCCGTCAGATGAAGCGCCTAAACGCGCCGTTTACTCGACACTATTACAACGCGCCTATCAGGACTTTGTGACGTCAAATGCCCAAACTGAAAAAGTCTTTAAAGTGTTTTCGATGGGCGAGCCGCAAACGGCGTTTGTGTCTTTAAGCGATATAAAAACATGAAACCCGAACGCTTCGACGAGGGTCGTTTTGAATTTGGTGAATTAGTGCGAGTGACTAGAAATATTCGTAATGATGGCACGTATCCTGGCATGGAGGTTGGCGAATTCTTGATACGTCGAGGCAGTCTCGGCAATGTCACGAATGTCGGTACGTTTTTACAGGATCAGATCATTTTCACCGTGCATTTTTTAAGTTCTGGGCGCATGGTGGGTTGCCGTTGAGTTTCGGGATAAAGTGAGGTGCAGCCTTGATTTAGGGGTTAAAGGCACTATTTTGGTTGCCAAAGGCTCTGCCGGGGAAGTCTTTAAAGTGATCAGGGATAACGAACTGATTCAATACCATGTTGCTTTTGAAGGGCGGATGCTGCAAGTGCCGGAGCCTGCGTTAGAACCCGCTTATCCTGATGTTTTTAAAGAGCCGGAGCATTGATATGTCCTCGCTTGATGTCGCTGTAAAGATTTATCCGTATACCTTGCTCAGAACTGCGTTGACCTTGTTTAAAAAAACACCGGATAGTTTGGCGGCGGAGGAACGTCGTGAGGTTGAACGTCAGGCACGCACTGAATTTAAGATTGAAAGCCGTATTTTACAGTCACCAGAAGCATCAACGGTGATTATCCCTGAATCGGCGTTACAAAAAGCGTATCAGGAGATTCGTGAGCAATATCCTGACGAGCAGGCGTTTTTGCAAGATTTAGAAAACAATCACTTGGATGTGGATACCTTGCAGGCGGCGTTGTATCGGCAATGTAAAATTACCGTGATTATGGATTTGGTGGGCTCGCGTGCGCCAAAAATCAGTGATATTGAAGTGGGGATTTATTACCAAATGCACCCGGAACAAAGCGCCATTCCTGAACGGCGCGAAGTGTGCCACATTTTGATCAGTATAAATCCCGATTATCCTGAAAATACCCGTGAGATGGCATTGCAGCGGATTACCGAGCTACAAGCCAAGTTGCATAAGAAGCCCTATAAGTTTGCCGATGTCGCTTTAAGGCATTCGGAATGCCCAACGTCCTTGCAAGGCGGAATGCTCGGTACTGTGCCGCGCGGCAAGTTGTATCCTGAATTGGATGCGGCGTTGTTTAGTCTGAAAGCGGGTGAAATTAGTACGGTGCTGGAATCTGAAATTGGCTTTCATGTGTTGTTGTGCAAAGCCATTCATCCCGCTGAAACGGTTTCATTGCAAAAAGCGACACCTAAAATACGGCAACACATGCAAGCGCGCGCTCAGCGTATTTGCCAACGTGCTTGGATTAGTCAGTTTACCAAACCTTAGTCTATGGGGAGCGCCGTCATGAGCGAGAAAGAAATTAAACATTGTTCTTTTTGTGGCATCGCGCAATCGGCCGCCATACCGCTGATTGCAGGCTCGGATGGCTACATTTGCGGGGCGTGTGTGTCCTTGGCGCATCAGGTGGTGAGTAATTGGAGTCGAAAAAAAGAGCTTTCCGACATGCAAGGTACATTACCGATTCCCGCCAAGATTAAAGCGCATCTTGATCAATACGTGATTGGGCAACATTTGGCGAAAGAGATATTGGCGGTGGCGGTGTATAACCATTATAAGCGGCTCAAGCACGAAGGCGGCGATGCCGGGCTGGGTGAGTACGACAAAGAGGTGGAAATCGGCAAATCAAATATTTTATTGATCGGCCCCTCCGGTACGGGTAAAACCTTGCTCGCCAGCACCTTGGCTAAAATTGTCGGTGTGCCATTTGTGGTTGCTGATGCCACCACGCTAACGCAAGCAGGCTACGTCGGCGATGATGTCGAAAATATTCTGGTACGTTTACTGGATGTAGCGGAAGGTAATCTGGCAAACGCGGAATGGGGCATCGTTTATATTGATGAAATCGATAAGATTGCGCGTAGTCCTGAACAGCAAACCGGCACGCGTGATGTATCAGGGGAGGGCGTGCAGCAGGCGCTTTTAAGACTGGTCGAAGGCTCACACGTTAAAATTTCTGGCAAAGGTAAGCATAAGGATGGTGAATCCACCCTTGATACCCGTAATATTTTGTTTATTGCGGGTGGGTCATTTCCGGGGCTGGAAAAACACGTTGAAAAACGCTTAATACCGATCAATTCTGCTATTGGTTTTCATGCGGAAGTGAATAATCCAGACAATAAACCGACCTTGGATGAAATGCTTAACGCCACTCAGCCCAGTGATTTGCGTAAGTTTGGCTTAATTCCTGAATTTATTGGGCGCTTTCCGGTGTTAGCGCCGCTAGAAGCACTGGATGTGGATGCGTTGATTCAAGTATTAACCGAACCTAAAAACGCCTTGGTGCGGCAATATCAACAACTGTTTGCTTATGAAGGCGTAGAGTTGACGTTTGAAAAAGAGGCGCTGGTTGAAATCGCCAAAAAAGCCATTGAACGTGAAACAGGCGCCCGCGGCTTGCGTAGCATCATGGAGCAAATTCTGAGAAGAACCATGTTTGATATTCCCTCCGTTGATGATATTGAGCGATGCATTGTGAATGCGGATGTTGTAAAAGGTGAAGGTGTGATTACGTTGATTAAAAAAACCGCACCACTGCTAAAACAACAGGTTGGGTAGCTTAGCTATTTTAATAAATGAGAATATTATGAAAACTGAAGAAAAAAGCCTTAACCAATTGGCGAGCAATCCCATTATTTTGTACATGAAAGGCATCCCGACCAATCCACAATGCGGTTTCTCAGGAAAAACCGTCGGTATTCTCAATGCGACTAACATTCCTTACGCGTTTGTCAACGTGCTGGAAGCGCCGTTCATTCGAGAAAAGTTACCGAGCATTTCCCATTGGCCAACGTACCCGCAGTTATTTGTCAACGGTGAGCTGGTCGGTGGTTGCGATATTGTGGAAGCGATGTCTAACGATGGTAGCTTAGTAGCGTTACTTAATACGGCTAAGTCAGATAAAACCGCAGTAGCGAACGATGCATTAACACCTAGCGACGTTGAAACATTGGTGCAACAAGGCATTAGTGATGCAAAGGTGTTTGTCGGAGGCGAAGGCTGTGATTTAACCCTTACCGTGGTTAGCGCACAGTTTACAGGTCTTACGTTGATGAAAAAGCAGCAACTTGTTTTAGCCACCTTAAAAGTACCTTTGGCATCCGGAAAGCTACATGCAGTTAGCGTAATAACCTATACCCCTGATGAATGGCAGGCGTTACAGAATGCTAAGAATCCAGGGCTTTTGCAAATTCAGCATTAACACAGATGAGGCGATTATGACTAAAGTCGGCGTTTTTTTTGGTACAGATACAGGTAACACCCGGCGTATTGCCAAGGATATTAGCATCGCATTGGGTTCGGCTATAACCGCTAAACCGATCAATATCCGTACGGCTACCGTTGAGGATTTACAGGGGTTCGACACCTTGATTTTGGGTACGCCGACGTATGGCGAAGGGCAGTTACCAGGTTTATCGACGGGCAATGCGACACCCAGTTGGGAGGAGTTTTTACCGACGATGGCCGGCCATGATTTTAGCGGTAAAAAAGTGGCCATTTATGGATTGGGCAACCAAAAAGGTTATCCTGACGAATTCGTGGATGCCATGTTCTATCTGTATGTACAATTTAAACAATGCGGCGCCACCTTCATCGGTGCGTGGGATACTGAGGGTTACACATTTAATCACTCTAAAGCCGTTGTTAATGACCGCTTTGTCGGCTTGGTGTTAGATCAGGAGAATCAGAAAGAACTGACGCCCGTAAGACTGGCGTTATGGTTAAAAAATATAGCTGCGGCTTGGGCTTAATGCGTCATGGCAACCGACACGTTAAAGCTAGCCTGTACTCGTCATGAGCTGAATGCAGCGCGTTACTTAGTGCGGGCTATTTATTTTAAGAAACTGTCGACGTCCGCCATTATTTTCGCTTTTGAAGGCATCGCCTATGCGTATATCAACCATTGTATGCATATGAACAGGCCGTTGAATGGCGAACAGGATGCTATTTTTGATGACACCGGAAAATTTTTGCGTTGTTCCATGCATGGTTTTATTTTCGATCCTAAAACCGGTGAATGCCAAAGTCCTGTGTGTTTTGGACAACGCTTGCAAGCGTTACGACTGAAAGAAATTGATGGCAGCCTGTACTTTGCTGAAAAGCATCTGAATGTAATTAAAGGAGTATCTCAATGATAGAAGCCTTAGCGATTGTGGTAAAGATTGAAAATCATCACGTCTGGGTTGAAGCAGGATCAAACAATGCCTGTAGTGGGTGTGTGCAAAAGGCATCCTGTAGCACTAACGTTCTGGGAAACGCGTTAAAGAAAAAATCCCTACCTGTTGATAGCGTCATTAAGCTCAATGCTGGCGATCAAGTGATAGTGGCCATTGATGAAAACTTGCTGCTTCGTGCCTCGTTATTATTGTACATTGTGCCATTATTGGCGTTATTTACGGGTGTTGGCATTGCAGAATGGCTGGTTAATAATACTCAGTACGCCGATTTATGGCAGGTGGGTAGCGGATGCTTAAGTTTTTTGGCGGCGCTGTGCTTAATCAACAAAACCCAACATCGTTTTATACTGAATTATTACGCACGTCCTATCGTCGTCAAAAAAATCTAAATCTTTGTGCCATCAACAGCGACTTATGGCATACACTAATATTTTTAGCGTTGTTGATGTATTCAGGCATAACGTCTGCATGAATACAGACGTTATGCAGAAACCGTTTACGACGTTAAACGCGCAACAGTGCTTTAGCCATTTTTTCAGATAGCTGCTCTGCCACAAATTGCGGTTCATTGGGTGGATAAAGCTCCACTTCATCCAGTTCAAAGTTATAGTCTTTGCCTAAAGCGATCAATTCTCTGATTTTCTGTACGGCAAGCAATTTTTCTTTTAACTCCGCATTTGTTTTCGCCGCTTCTGAAAAGGCTTTTATTTGTGCGATTGACATGGTTTTTACTCCTAATAATTAACAATAAAAGCTCAGGCTTACCCCAAGCTGGGTTCAAAAATATGCATTACACGTTATAAGGCGATTTCGCCCAGTTTTTTAGCACGGCGGCGTCTCGCTCCGGTAAATAGGCAAATTCTTTACTGATGTCTTTAAAAACCGCTGCGCCACTTTGAGGTGACACCAACTTGCCTTTGAGCATATAAAAAAACCAGGCAAAGGGATAACCGACTTGACGATCAAATCGGGCTAAGACATGCTGTAAAGCCGTGCCTTTTATACGGTCACTGGTTGCTAATTCGGGTAGATTTTTAGTTTGGGTGTTGATCAGTTCAACATTCATAATTTGTTCCCCAAAGCGTCCAGTGTGACGGTATGGCCGAATAATCCAGTCGTCAGACATCGCCGCGTTAAGTCCGGCGCTGCTGTTATTCCAGTCGTCCATAAAACGCTGTACAGGATGCTCGTCTTGGTTCCCTGATAGTGCCTGCGCGTGTTTCTGAACTTCTTGCATAAACACCTTCACATCGGTTTTGCGGCGATAAACATAGCGTGCCGTTCCAATTGAAAACGCTTCTATGCCGTGCGGATCTAAGGGATCAATAAATTCTTCTAAATCTTCAGGCGGGTAGCTGTCGCTCACCAACAAACGATCAGCAATTTCATTGGTTTTGTCGATGTCAATTTGGATGAAATTTTCGGCATTTTTGCCGGTTTGTATTACAAAATACAGCGTGTTACCGATTTGACGCGTCGCAATTAAGTTTTGCTCGCGGGCATGTTCAATGAGTGTTTGCAGATTTTTACCACATTCAATATAGGTTCTTTCTGTCCATTCAATCAGATCGCTAGAGATACGTTTACCCTGTGTATCTACAATCCCACCGATGCGATACCATTCGTGACCGGTTCTGGCAAGATGCACGCGAAAATCTGGCGCTAATGCTTGCAATTTTTCCAGTAATAATTCGTCACCCGAACTCGGTAAGCTATTTTTGCAGAGTTTAGCGAGTTGTTGCCCATCCAGTACCAAGGTAAGCTCAGTCATAATTAATGTCCTTCCGTTTTTAAGCGTGCTTTAGCAACGCTTCTTAGTGCGTGTTTCAAAAGTCCTCAGTTTAGCGTTCAAGTCGCCCAAGCATGAGATTTATCATGGCAATATGAATGAAAGCGGTGCTAGATTCGGTCAACACTTCGTAATCCTTGCTCAGTCGACGATAGCGATAAAGCCAA
>JAPLRW010000209.1 GCA_026398935.1 Methylococcales bacterium | reverse complement strand
GGGCAACGTTGTCGTGTGTCGCTAAATGCATAAGCCGCCCATTGTGTCGCGGGTGAAAAATTAAATTCATGATACCGCGTTTCACCCTGTACCGCGACAAATGCCTCAAAGCAAGTGTGTTGCCACAAACCATCTGTTGCCGTGGGCGGTAGTTGTTCCGGAAGCAATAATTGCGCGACGTCACCGGTTAGGTGATAGCAAAGCTGCACAGCGCCGTCCGGCAAAGGCGTCACGGTTACAGTTAGCTGGTAAGCGTCTTGCGGTTGGGTGCTAGCGTGGCACAACAGCGGGGATTTTATCATTGGCTTGTTGACAGGCTACGCGGCTTTAAGGTTATGCGCGCAAACTGCTTACGCCATGCGCCGACGGGTTTAGAATTACACCACGTTCGGTTACGATAGCATCAATTAAGGCAACGGGGGTGACATCAAAAACAGGGTTCCAAGCGCTCACTAATGATTCTGCATGATGATAGCAGGCTGGTAATAGCTCTCCGGCGTGACGCTGTTCAATTTCAATGGCGTCGCCGTTCGCAATCGTCCAGTCAATGGTTGAGGTTGGGGCAACCACCATCACTTTCACGCCGTGTTGTTTGGCTAGAACAGCCAGTGAATACGTGCCAATTTTATTGGCGCTATCACCATTTACGGCAATTCGATCCGCACCGACAACAATCCAGTCGATAGCACCGCTGCGCATTAACCACGCGGCAGCAGAGTCGGCAATCAGCGTGGAGGCAATGCCTTCCTGTGCCAATTCCCAAACGGTTAGGCGCGCGCCTTGTAACCATGGTCTGGTTTCGCCCGCATAGATGTTTTTTAAACCGCGCTTCCACGCACTACGAATAACGCCCAGTGCCGTACCATAGCCGCCAGTGGCTAATGCTCCGGCATTACAATGGGTTAATACGCCTTTTGCACCCACCAACAGATCCGCACCCAATTCACCCATGCACTGATTGGCGGCAAGGTCATCACTGTGAATTTTTATCGCCAGTGCTTGCAGTGTCATTCTGGGATCATCTGTCGCGTCAGCCAGTGCTTGCCGCATTAAATCCAGCGCCCAAAACAAGTTAACCGCGGTGGGACGAGAGGCTGCCAAGGTGTCTATATCGGCGGCAATGTGCTCGCGCCACGTTGTCGAGCTGGCTTGATAATGTTGCTGTGCCGATAACGCCACACCATACGCTGCCGCAATACCAATCGCGGGCGCGCCACGTACTCGCATACTGCTAATAGCGTCGGCAATGCCGGGTGCATCGCTGTAACTATCGTAAGTGATGGTTTCAGGCAGTTTACGTTGATCCAGAACATGTAACGCAGTGCCCGTCCATTGCAATGCCTGTACGAGAGTGGGTGTCGGAGATGAAGTCATTGTTTATGTAAGGGTTGTTTAGGGGGTAATCAGTAGTAGGTTTAGTATGCGTTATGATCTACCAGAAGACTGTAGTAGAGCATAACGTTAAGTTACGAGCGCACTGACGCACACGTAACTTGGCACGCTTTTTCTTGCAGGTCATGTTGTCGCCAGAAGATGCACGGCTACTTAATTATTCAGTACACTGGTAATCGCATTCGCTGTTGTTCTAAATGGCGTTTTTAATTCTGCTTAACGCCATTTCCAAATTCTTCATGCTGGTTGCAATTGAAATACGGATATGGCCTTCACAACCGAAAGCTGAGCCTGGTACCAAGGCAACACCGGCTTTTTCAATCAAATAGTCGGCAAACTCAAGGTCATTATTAATATTATCCAGACGGGCAATTAACTTTTCAACATTAGGAAAGACATAAAATGTACCATCGGTTTCCAAGCATTCAACACCCTCAATAGCATTTAATTCCTTTACGACATAATCATGGCGTTTTTTAAATTCAATACACATGTCATCAATAAAGCCCTGATCACCTGTTAAGGCAGCTTCGGCAGCGACTTGTGAAATAGAGGTGGGATTGGAGGTGCTTTGTGATTGAATGGTACACATTGCTTCAATCAAATTAGCAGGCCCGCCTGCATAGCCAATGCGCCAGCCCGTCATGGAATAGGCTTTTGAAACGCCATTCATCACCACGGTGCGGTCATAAAATTCAGGATGCGCATTGAGGATATTTACAAAGGTGTCTTTTTTCCAAAGCACTTTCTCATACATGTCATCCGTGGCAATGATGATATTGGGATAGTCTTTGAGCACATCACCCAGCGCTTTTAATTCTTCAAACGAATACGCCGCACCCGTTGGATTAGAAGGGCTGTTAATAAAAATCAAGCGTGTTTTATCGGTAATCGCTGCCCGTAACTGCGCGGGGGACAGTTTGAAGTGTTGTGCTTGTGTCGTTTGGATAATAACGGGCACGCCATCTGCCAATAAAACCATATCAGGATAAGACACCCAGAATGGCGCAGGGATAATCACTTCATCCCCTTTATTCAATAGCGCTTGCGTTAAATTATAAGAGCTTTGTTTGCCACCACAGGACACTAAAATTTGTTTAGGGGTGTAATCAAGACCATTATCCTGCTTAAACTTAGCGATAATGGCTTTCTTTAAGCCAGCAGTACCATCAACGGCAGTGTATTTCGTAAAGCCATCTGCTATGGCTTTAACCGCTGCTGCTTTAATGTGATCAGGGGTATCAAAATCCGGTTCACCCGCACCAAGACCAACAATATCCTTACCGGCAGCACGCATTTCTGCAGCTCTTGCGGTAATCGCTAAAGTGGGGGAGGGTTTAACGGCCTTGACGCGGTCAGAAAGTGTAATGTTCATGAGGAAGGTGTCAGTAATATCTAAGTAGTCAGCAATTATACCCGATGTATATTCGCTTGTTAGCTACTCGATTTAAAAAACTTCCCAATGCGGGGTGTGATCATTCATGATCATGAAAAAAAGCGCGCGTAACGGACAACCAAAAAACCTTTGCCGAATTAAAATCAGCCGAAGTTGGCTGAATCCATTCGTTAGATTACGCAGAAGAATAGCGAGCTGTTCACTCTGCGTAATCCGATTTTAAGCGCATAGAGTTTAGGCGCTATTTTATTTGGCACGTTATCAAAAAACAGCGTTTTTTAGTTGACTGTTGCGCTAGCAAGTTGCTCGTCTTTAAGCCAACGATTGATAGATTGTAAAAAAGATTCATTGATTACGCCAGTAACACGCTCAAAACGCGCGCGGCTTTTAATATAGGCATATTTTGCCTGTAAAATATCCTGTTTAGCTTTAAACTCTCGGTCTTCCGACAATAACACTTGCGTAATGGTTTGCATGCCATATTGAAAGCTTTTTTGGATAGCCTCACGGGCTTTAGTCGATGTCGCCAGAGCTTTCTCAGCCGCATCAATCCGTTTTACACTGGCATTGGTACTTAAAAATGAATCCCGGGTATCTTTAATTAAGGCTCTTAATAGCCCAATTCGTTTTTGTTTATTGATTTCAAGACTTTTAGAAGCCTCATCCGCCGCCCTTGACGTAGTTCCACCGGAAAAAAGCGGGATGGTAATATTTACCGCCGCAACCTGTGTTTCACTGGTTGGCGTCTGATTATTTTGATAGCCGGTATTGGTATTAAAATAATTGAGCTGCATATCAACTGTCGGTAAATGTTTCGACTGTTGTTGCCATACGCCGTAATCTGCCGCCTCAACGGCTTTATCCTGTGCGGCTAAACCAGGATTTTGATTTTCTGCCTGTGCTACCCATTCATCAATAGCGCCACTAAGTGCTAAGAAGGCAATATCGTTGCGCAGCTTTACCAATTTATTAAACGATTGACCCGTTAGCTCAATTAAGCCTTGTTGTGCGCTGTCAATTTTCGTTTGTGCGGCAATTTTATCGGCCAACAAGACATCCAGCTTGGCTTCAAGCTCATAGACATCGGTAATCATCGCCATCTGTTTTTCAAACCTACCGCGCATTTGATCCAATTGCTTTTTTGTGGAGCTTATTTCTTGCTCAATAAGCAATAAGGTATCGTTAGCTTCCAATGCCGTAAAATAACGCTCAACAACCGTGTACATCAGTGTTTGTTGTACCTCTTCACTGCTTGATTCATATTGCTGTACGATATTTTGATAACGCTGCCAATTAATCAACTTAGGGAAATCAATCACTGACTGCGTTAAACTAATACTGTACCGCTCGCCATTAAAGGTATTGGAGATTGAATTGCTGGTTTGATTGTTGGCAGATATATTGGCATTAGCGCTAATTTGCGGCAGTAACGCGCCCCCCGCCTGACCTTGCTGTGCCTCGCCCATTTCTATTTGTAATTGTGCGGACTTTACATTGGGATCAAATTGTATAGCTTGGGAGTACAGTGCTAATAGATCTTCAGCCACAAGCAGCGGGCTATTCAGCATTAATAATAGCGCTAGGCTAAAAGCGATTTTTTGCATGTTATTCTTCTATAAATGAGCGAGCAAACGCATCGGTTAATGGTTGCAGTAAATATTCAAACAAGGTTCTCTCGCCCGCATTAATTAATACTTCTGCAGGCATACCGGGCATTAACTTTAAACTACCCAATTTTTTTTGACTGTCTTCGGTCAGGTTTACCGTAGCCAGATAATAGGATGCCCCTGTTGTTTCATTGACAAAACTATCGGCAGATACTTTAGAAATAACGCCTTCCATAGTCGGCGTGGTCTTACTGCTAAAAGCACTAAAGCGCACTTCAGCTATAGCACCTAACTTAATTCGGTCAATATCTAACGCTGAAACCTGCGCACTAATAATTAAATCTTCATCTTCCGGAACAATATCCAGAATAGGTTTTCCAGCAGTAATGACGCCCCCTTCGTTGATCACCGCTTGTAAGTCTTTATCTTCAACAGCATGTAAGCGTTCAGTAATATCAAACAGTTGCGCATTTGCTTCTTCCTGTTGCGTAGCGACATCTTCCTGAAACTTTTTTTCCGTCTGCACGATTTGCAACTGGGTCTCACCGCGTTGCATTTGTGTGCTGGCAATATCTGAAGCAAGGGTGGCTATTTCACCAATAATGGTAGTGTAATTGCGTTCTAGTTCACGTAGTCGTTGTTTGTCTGCGAAGCCTTGAGCCAATAAATCGGTAAGATCTTTTATTTCATCTTGATAAGACAGAACCAATTTTTGCTTGCTGCTGCGTTGCGCATTCAGTCCAATCACTTTAGAATCGAGTTGTTGAATGCGTTGTTTTAAAACATCAATCTCACCGCGATAACTGTTTTTACGTGAAGTAAAAATATGCGTCTGCCCTTGAACGGCCTCTTGCACGCGGTCATCCCGCATAGCCAATAGTTCTTTAGAAAACTTGATGGTAGGTAATTGATCACGTTCACTGCGTAAACGATCACTGAGTGACTTTTGGGTAATAAATTGCCCACGTAACATTTCAATCTGCGCTTTGATTTGCGTATTGTCTAGCAGTACCAATGCATCACCGGCCTTGACAACATCACCGTCTTTTACCAAGAGTTTACTCATAATGCCGCCATCCAGATGCTGTACGGTTTTACGATGGGTTTTTACCGTCACTGTACCGGTGGCTAGTACTGAGCTATCAATGGGGGCAATGGTGCTCCAATACCCAAAGATACCGAATGTGAGTAATATAATGACGTAACCTATGATGCGAATTGGTTTATCATCGGTTACAACACTTAAAAGGGTATTGGTTTGATTTGAAATATCTGTCATAAATGTAGTGTGTTTTAGCTTATTCCAGATACTTATCCTGAGAATAACGCGTGATACATAATCACTTTAGGCATTGAGCCGGGCACAAGTGCTACTATGCTCAAGCAAAAAGGCGTCGCTTAACTACTGGGTAACCACTGGCAGGCTTGCTTGTTGCAACTGTGCTAACACCTGCTCGCGTGGACCGTACAAAGCCAGTAATCCGTCCTTCAAAATAAGTAGGTTATCCAATTGCCCTAAAATGGAATGTCGGTGTGTAACAATCAGTACGGTTACCTGCCGTTCTTTTAAGCGCTTAATAGCACTCGCCAACGCAACTTCGCCTTGATCATCCAAATTAGAATTAGGCTCATCTAACACGACCACTTTTGGATTACCATATAAAGCGCGCGCCAAGCCAATCCGTTGCCGTTGTCCACCGGATAAATTACCACCCGATGCACCAATAACCGTATCGTAACCTTCCGGTAAGCGCAGAATAAGCTCATGCACATCGGCCATTTGCGCAGCTTCCACTACTTTAGTCGCATCCAGCTCCCCAAAACGGGCGATATTTTCACTGATACTGCCGTCAAATAATTCAATATCTTGTGGCAAATAGCCAATAAAGGGGCCTAGCTCCATACGATCCCATTCAAAAATATCAGCACCATCTAAGCGCATTTTTCCATTGGTGGAAGGCCAAATACCCAGTAAGCCTCTCAGTAAAGAAGATTTACCCGCTCCACTTGGCCCAATAATGCCGACCGAATCACCCGCTGCGATGCTAAAAGAAACGCCTTTAATGACTGGGGTTTTTGAACCGGGCGGAATAAGAACCACTTGATCGGCTTGCAGAGCGCCTTTTGGCTCCGGTAAAGCCATTTTTTGTTTATCTTCTGGTACTAATTTTAAGAGACTCTCTAAGCGGGCATATTGCGCTCGTGCCAAAATAAAGCCTTTCCAGCTACCAATCATTAAGTCAATAGGCGCTAAAGCCCGACCTAATAAAATAGAACCTGCAATCATCGATCCTGGACTGATTTCTTGCCGAATGGAAAGATACGCACCTAGCCCTAAAATAAGCGATTGCAGTAATAATCGTAGTGTTTTAGACAGTGCCGTAATTAAACCAGCGCGAGAACTGGCAACCGCTTGCAGTGCTAATATTTTTTGGCTACCTTCTTGCCACCGCTGCTGCATGTTATCAAGCATGCCCATTGATTCAATCCTCGACCACTAATGGATAATGTATTCGCATCCGCCAAAAGTTTACTGGTAATTTTTTCATTAATAATCGCTAAAATGATAAGCAGGATAATAGAAAAAACAGCTAGCCATCCATACAGCGGATGAAATAAAAACATAATCGCGACATAAAACGGCATCCAGGGCGCATCAAAAAAAGCGAATAGGCCATTACCCGTTAAAAATTGCCGTAATGATGTTAAATCATCTAATGGCTGAGATGAGGCGCGCTGTCCTGCACTGTAAAGTGATTGCTTATACGCCACTTTATACAGGCGCTTATTTAATAATATTTCCAAGCGCGCACTGACCCGTACCAGTATTTGCGATCTCACCCATTCTAATGCGCCTTGGGTAATATAAATCACCAAGACAATGATCGTCAGCATCAGTAACGTTGATTCACTACGACTGCTTAACACCCGGTCATAGAGCTGCATCATATAAATCGTGGGGGTCAGCATTAATAGATTGATAACCATACTGAAGCCAGCGGCTGCTATAAACGCACCTTTACATACACTTAATGCAGACTTTAAATCGGATGTAACGTCCCTTTCGCTCATGCTTTACTCAATTGTTCATTGTGGTTTAGGTTTACAGCAGCCATTTATTGGCTAAATCGCTGTTGTAATGATTAACATTAATGCGGTGTTTACTTAAATTATGTTGGCTTGATGCGATCATTTCAATAACGAGGGTAAAAGTAACTCGCTACAACACCGTAACCATAACCATAACCATAACTATAGTGTATAAACTGAATCCTACAACCTTAAGTAGTATTGAGCCGAAATTCCTTAAATTACGCTTTATATAAAAAACGCTATGCTTGCCGCATTGAGAAGGGTGGCTTATTAAGAGATGTCGCTTAAATAACCACGCAATTGCATCCAACCTGAGCCGTAGAGAAAACGCAATATAAAATATAATATATTGGTGTTATGTGACTATGTTACAGACTGAAAATTACACCTATTCTACCATTACTCTGCGTTCATTTTTTTGGGTTAAAACTGTTTTTTGATTCGCCTAACCTGTACAAATGAATGGTTTTCTTAAACATAACGGAGAAAAACAATGATAGATTTTATATTAGGTATCTTTTCGACTATCTTCCAAATCAACATGCGTGACCTTCACGATGTACCGTTTGCCATGCCCTTAATGATGGGGGCAATAATGGGATTAATCATCGGATTTACTATTCTTTCTTTTATTGGTAATGAAGAAAGATCCCGCCAAATAGCACGCACAGAAGGACTTGAAAAATAGCGCGAAAGGTTAATGCTATTGCGTAGCGTCGCTCAGTTTTTTAAGTGCATTTCTGTCTAAAATCTCAATGCTACCGCGAGTGAGCGCAACCCAACCATATGCTTCAAAGCGTTTAAGATGCCTAGAAACTACTTCTCTCGCTGTCCCCAAATCTGCGGACAGCGCTTGATGGGTTTTATGAATGATAGTGCTATTCTCTGCTAGCAATGATTGGCTTAATCGCACATCAATAGAATCAAAAACGATAGATTCAATACGTTGCATGACATTTGTTAAGCGTGCTGCAAAATTTTTAAATACAAATTCTCTAAAAAAAGCAGATTGCTCAATGCCGCGATAAAAAGCATGCGACGAAATAGCAAATGCCGCAACATCCCCTTCGGTCATACCCTCGGCGGGATAATGTTCACCACTGAGTAAGCAGGAAGTGGTTAGTACGCAAGAATCACCGGGCTGCACATGATAAAGCAAAACTTCCCGACCATTTTCTGAAATCAACTGTGCTTTTACCCCGCCTTCTAACATCAGCAAATAATTTTCGCAGACACTGCCGGGATAGAAAATCTGTTGCTTATCGGGTAAGCGCACTAAATTGGCTGATGCCATAAGCTGCTCAAGCACGGGTTCATTCGCCTGAGAAATTTGGGGGAAGTGCGTTTCCCATAAGGCTTTATGTTTCAACATAGTGACTCTCTATTCAGCAATGACCTGCGCCCTTAGCGGCTGGCACAGGCGTTGGATTATAAATTATATAACTTACGTTTACGCCAAAATGTGGCTCTACTCATTCCAACGGAGTTTGCCGCGGCAGTTACCGCGCCATTATGTTGTGTCAAAGCGTCACGAATAGCGGTTATTTCCTGTTCCGGTGTCAGTGTTATAGCGGCTTTAAATGCGCGTAGCGGCTGATCCAGTCGTATGCGTGGCTCTCTAAATTCGGGAGGTAATTCAGAATAACGTAAAGTGCTACCACGTCCGACAGCAAAGGCGTATTCAATGACATTGTGCAGCTCCCTAATATTGCCCGGCCACTGATAATCGAGAAAAGCGCGCATGGCTTGCGGCTCAACCTTTTCAATTTTCCTAAAGGTTTCACTGTTATGTTCATGAATAAAATGCCAAATTAATAAACTAATATCCTCCCGTCGTTCACGCAGTGGCGGGATAAAAATAGGCACGACTCTTAATCGGTACATTAAATCTTCACGAAAACGCCCATTTTTAACTTCTTCGCGTAATGAACGGTGTGTTGCTGCCACAATACGTACGTCAGTGTTTATCTGGTGGTCGCCGCCAACCGGAATACAGTTGCGCTCTTGAATAACCCTGAGCAGTTTGGCTTGCAGTTCTAGTGGCAATTCCGCCACCTCATCTAAAAATAAGGTGCCACCCTGCGCGCGTTGAAACAATCCGCTGTGATCCTTGATTGCACCAGTAAAGGCTCCACGGACATGGCCAAACAATTCACTCTCTAATAAATTGCTCGATAGCGCCGCGCAATTGATGGCTAAAAAAGGCGCATTGCGTCTGACACTTAGATCGTGAATGGCCTTAGCGACCAACTCTTTACCTGCACCGCTTTCACCTCTCACCAGTACCGTGGATGCCGTCTCGGCTGCATTTTTTATGATATGAAAAACATCTTGCATCGCCGGTGATCGACTTAAAATACCTTGAAAATCTTGCTGTGTATCCGCCGATGCTTTTGCGGGTGTTGTTGATGATGACAGCTTATCTGAGGCTTTTAACAATAAGCCAAATCCCCCCGCAAATTGCGCATTATTTACCCTGCTAATATCAGTAGACGCCTGAGCGTACAATGCGGTATTGATTTTTTTTATGCGCAACGGGTGATTGTATCGTGGTGTGGTGGTGTTTTTCCCTGTATTCGCGGGGGTTAATTCTAATTCAGTGGCGGTATTGTGGTCAGCGTTAGTCACCGCGTAATCAGGTGGACAAACGTTTCCCAGTAATTCTGCACGTTTAAATCCAGTTAAGCTTTCTGCGCCAGTACTCCAGTAACGCACTTTTTGTTCATTATCTAGAATATAAAACCCCACCAAGTCACACAGCGCCATCATCGTTGTGAGCAAGTCTGTACGGTTAAATTGCGCCAGCCAAGCGGTGTTTTTTTCCAGAAAGTCTGTGATTGCTTTCGATTGTTTCATAGTTGTATCACTGATTCATTATTTAGTTTCATAGAAACAATACATGAAACATACATTGCTGAGCAAGTTTTTTATTTAAAAATATTACTATATTAAATCATTGGCTTACTTGGTTTGTAGGCTGTTGGCACGATTTAAGCATTAGTAAATGTATGCTTATTTACTTAATAAACAAGCATACTATAAAAACATACAACCCCATCGGGGAGGGATTCAATATGCACATAAAATCACTACTTATCGCCAGTTTATTATCACTGAGCGCAGGCTGTGCTACTACAGGTACAGCACCTCAGACTGAAGCCGAACATGAGCATGTTCACGCAAGCAGTTCAGTAGCGGCGTTGGTAGAGCCTAAACGTTACAATGAAACGCTCAATCCGCGCCAGACAGAACACCCCAATGTCATGGGCTTTAATGATTTGCATATTCAAGCTATCCGCCACCTTAAACCGGATATTATGAGCATTGAAGACCCCAAATTACAGGCTATCGTACATCATCATTGCAAAGCCTATGACGATGGAACTTTTGTGTGTTTAATGTTTCCAACGGGTATGAAGGATCAAGATAAACCGATTGGTTTTGAGTACATTATTACCACCGCGCAATTTAACACCCTGCCTGAGAAAGAAAAGCATTACTGGCATTACCATAAAACCGAAGTGGGTAGAGCCTGCGCCACTTTCCCTGATTTAACCAAAGCAGAAGCCGAGAAAATTCTGCCTGCGGTTCATGAAACTTATGGCAAGGTGGTTTATTTTCAAAAGCCAGAAGATAAATTTCCGCTGGGCGAACCGTATGTATTGATTGTGCAAGATATGCCTGACGTCAAAAAGTAAGTTCTGTTGTTTCCCCTTGTTGTGTAGTAGAGATAATACACATTTCAAACCAGCGGAGTACGGTTTTTCACAGCCGCCGCTGGTTCTTTTTTTATGAAGCGTTTGAATGTTTACAACGCACAGATTCCTCAATAAAACGGTTAACAAACCAACCGATTTATTATCATGCAGGTTATTTATATGCGCTCATGCCGTTATTTTGTTTAATTATGCCCCATAAATTACTTAAAAAAACGGCACTTTTTACCTGTGTGACAATGATGAGTCCGGTTATATATGCAGAGTGGAACGCTAAATTTGATACCAATATGTATTACACCGATGATGTTGCGCTCTTCTCAGTAACTCGGCGACTTTCTCTTAAAGATGACCCGACACAACCAGTCGTTGATAGACCTAACCAAGGTGGTGATTTTGTTTATGAACCGGACGTAGAGTTAGAATGGTCAGGACATAATGCCTTAGGTGCGCTCACCGTTGGCATGGAGGCAGGTGGCTATGTCTTTGCTAATCAGTCGGATTTTTCTCATGGCTTGTATGAATTTAACGTGTCTCAGACGCTAGCCACAGATACTAAAATAAGCGTGGACTACAATTTTGTACCGGATCTTTTTTTGGGACAAAATGTTTTACGTCAAGAAAACAGCGCAGAATCTGAGCAAGATGAAAAGTTGACCAATCATTTTTGGTCGCTGCATGTCGACCAACCTGTAAGCAATGACATAACTATTCGCCTGCTAGGTCGTTACGGGTTACGGCACTATAACGCGCCTTTTCAGCATCGCGACACGCAGTTTTGGACGGTCGGGCCACATCTTGAATGGCGAGTTCACCCTGACATCGAATTATTAGTCGGCTACCATTATGAACGAGGCATAGCCGATCATCAGCACACCATTAATGTCAGTGATGATATTTCTTATGTGAACCACTATGCCTCGGCAGAAATAAAGTTACGTTTAACGGAACGATTAAGCAGTGTATTTATCATCGATTATGAAAAAAATACATTTACCAGTCAGTATATTAATGATGAACACCATGGCGCCTCAGAAAACCTTTTTCAAGGCGAGGTTGAACTGGTTTATACCTTGGATAACGTTACAAACATTAAACTAGGTTGGCAACATGGCAACCGAAAAGTAACCACTGAGAGTCAAAATATTAAAAATAATAATGTGTGGTTAGGGGTTGAGTATACTTTCTAAACCGTCTGATACCCGATGCATTGTCTAAATATCTAACTTATGGGATGGCGCTATGCGACTTTTTATACTCCTCTTTTTAGGGCTGATTTTTTCAGTGAGCGCTTTAGCCGATCCATTATTAGGCTTACCGTCACTAACCATTCCTAACGACAATCCACAAACGGCTGAGAAAATAGCGCTGGGGCGTTTATTGTTTAATGATAAACGCTTTAGTGCCGATGCTTCGATCAGTTGCGCCAGTTGCCATCACAGCGACAAAGCCTTTACCGATGGCTTGCCCGTTGCTCAAGGGCTAGACGGACAAGCAGGGACGCGTAATGCCCCAACCGTGGTAAACGCGGCGTTTTTTGAAACACTGTTTTTGGATGGTCGAGCCAATAGTCTGGAAGCGCAAGCATTGGGGCCGTTTACTAACCCCATTGAGCATGGTTTAAACAATCATCAAGCCATTATTGCTGTGATTCAAGGTGATGCAAATTACCTTGAGCAGTTTCAACGCGTGTTTGCGCTACCAACGAGCCAAATAAGCATTCAGCATGTGGTAAAAGCCATTGCCAGCTTTGAACGCACCCTGATTGCGGGTAATTCACCTTTTGACCGCTATTTTTTTGGTCGTGATCATTCGGTATTATCCCGTAGCGCAGAGCGCGGTTTGGATATTTTTAAACGTAAAGGAAATTGCCTTGTCTGCCATGAAATAACTTGGAGTAACGCCCTATTTACGGATAACCGCTTTTATAATGTTGGGGTTGGCTTTAAACGCGTAATACCCGTTTTGGATGAGCTTATCGCTGCCGTGCAGCGAGGTGAAAATCCAGACACTTTGCCCTTAAGCGATGCCGAACGTTCTGAACTGGGGCGCTTTAATGTCACCAAAGTCTTAACGGATATAGGTAGATTTAAGACCCCAACCCTGAGGAATGTCGCCTTAACCGCGCCATATATGCACGATGGCAGTATCAAAACATTGGAGGAGGTGATTGAGCATTACGATAAAGGCGGTGATAAAAATCGCTTTATTGATACTGAAATTTTCCCCTTGCACCTCACGCAACAGGAAAAAACCGACTTGGTGGCTTTTATGCAAGCGTTAAGCAGTGAAACGCTCAGTAAATAAGATCATCTCGATTGACAGCTATTATGTAGAATGAATACATACCCTAAACCTTACAATACATAGGTTTTATTATTATGAATAAATTGATCGTATTATTTCTTGCGTTGACGTCCATCACCGCGCCAGCGCAGGCGCTTAGCGACAGCCAAACGCCAGCATTAAAAGCACCTCAAAATACCCCCGTATCGGACAACGTCTCGCCACAAGAGGCGGCGAAAATGCTTACTGATAAAAAAGCCATCATTATTGATGTACGTGAAGATAATGAATGGAATCTGCAACATATTCCAGACGCGCTGCATATACCACTGGGGCAGTTAAAAGCACGAATGACAGAACTTGAACCGTACAAAGCCAGCCCAATTATCACCCAATGCCATAGTGGTAGACGGTCTAAAGAAGCGCTCGTTGTTTTAAAATTAGCCGGGTTTGCAAAAGCGTATAATCTCGACGGCGGCATTGTGAGCTGGACTAAAGCAGGCTTAAAAGTAGAGTAAAACCAGCGCGCATTGTAAAATTTTGGCCATTAAAGACCCATGCCGATCATAAACAATATCAACTAACGGCAATGTTGCCTGTCTATACGTTACCATAATCACTATTTTGTATTCAGTGAAGCGCATCAATGCATTTAAAACTGTCATGGCGTTTCGTTGTATGATCATTGGAAATATTGGATGGGGTAGGGGACAGGCTTGAACATTTCTGCGTATTGCATAAATAGACCCGTGGCAACGACGTTATTAACAGTGGCGTTGGCACTGGCGGGGCTGTTGGCTTTTTTTCAGCTACCGGTTGCACCGCTACCGCAAATGGACTTTCCGACTATTTCGGTGCAGGCAAACTTACCCGGAGCCAGTCCTGAAAGTATGGCGTCTTCGGTAGCAACACCGTTGGAACGGGCGCTAGGTACGATTGCGGGTATCACTGAAATGACGTCGTCCAGTTCTTTTGGGGCAACCAGTATTACCTTGCAGTTTGATCTGGCACGGGATATTGATGGTGCGGCGCGAGATGTACAAGCGGCGATTAATGCCGCCAGTAGCTTGTTACCGTCTGCTATGCCCAGCCGTCCCAGTTACCGTAAAGTCAATCCCGGTGATGCACCGATCATGATTCTCGCGCTAACTTCGCAAACCTTGTCGCGCGTGCAACTTTACGATGTGGCGAGTACGATACTGGCGCAAAAAATAGCGCAAATTCAAGGTATCGGGCAGGTAAATATTAGCGGTAGCTCTTTACCCGCCGTTAGGATTGAGCTTAACCCTACAGCCTTGGCGCACTACAATCTCAGCTTTGCCGAAGTGCGTACTGCTATTTCATCGACCAATGTCAATCGGCCTAAGGGCATGCTGGATGACGAACAGCACAATTGGCAAATTTCCGTTAATGATCAGGCCAAAACGGCGCGTGATTATCTGCCATTGCTTATTAAGGTGAATGGCGGTGCGGCGGTAAGATTGAGCGATATAGCGAAGGTCATTGATTCGGCTGAGGACTTACGTAACGCGGGGCTTTTTAACGGTAAACCAGCCGTGTTATTGGTGTTAAGTAAGCAGTCCGGGGCAAATATTATTGAGACGGTGGATAAGGTTAATGCATTAATGCCGCAGTTGCAGGCATCCATTTCTAATGCGGTGGATCTTAATCTAGCGATGGATCGCTCCGGTACAATTCGAGCGTCGCTTAAGGAAGTGGAGCGGAGTTTATTGATCGCGATAGTCTTGGTGATTGTCGCGGTATTGTTGTTTTTACGCAATTGGCGTTCCGCACTGATCCCTATTATTACCGTGCCGCTGTCGTTGATCGGTACCTTTGGGATTATGTATTTATGTAATTACAGTTTGGATAATCTCTCGTTGATGGCGTTGACGGTGGCAACGGGTTTCGTGGTCGATGATGCCATTGTGGTGCTGGAAAATACCGCACGGCATATTGAACAAGGTGTACCCCCTAAAAAAGCAGCGCTGAGAGCCAGCCGTGAAGTGGGCTTTACTGTGTTATCCATGAGCTTGTCGTTAATAGCGGTTTTTTTACCGATTTTATTCATGGGGGGTATCGTCGGGCGCATGTTTCAAGAATTCGCTGTTACCTTGTCGGCGGCGGTGGTGGTTTCTTTAGTGATCGCTTTAACCACTACGCCTATGCTGTGCTCGGTATTATTAAAGCCGCAAACAGCCTTGTCACATGGGCGCTTTTACCATCTCAGTGAGGGCTGGTTTGAGCGCTTAACCGCAGGCTACGCAGGCTCGTTACGCTGGGCATTGCGGCATCGGGTCGTGGTTATGTTACTACTGGCACTGACCATTGGCGGTAATGTGTATCTTTATATGCTCGTGCCTAAAGGCTTTTTCCCTACGCAGGATACGGGACGATTAAGCGGCTCTATTCAGGCCGACCAGAGTATTTCATCAACGGGCATGCAAGAAAAATTAGCCACATTTGTTGCGCGTGTCGGTCAAGATGCAGAAGTTGAAACGGTGTTAGGCTTTACCGGTGGCGGCGGTGGGTCACGTCTGAGTAATAGCGGGCAAATGTTCGTGATACTGAAATCGTTAGAGCAACGGCAATTGGGTATTGAACAATTGCTCGGACGGTTGCGTAAAACATTATCTACAGTGCCTGGCGCTACCTTATTGTTACAGCCTGCTCAAGAGCTACGCGTGGGAGGGCGAGGTTCGGCGGCGATGTTTGAATACACCTTGCAAGCAGAACAGCTATCGCTGCTACGCGAGTGGACGCCGAAAATTATTCAGGCGTTAAGCCAGCGCCCGGAACTGGCCGATGTGAATACGACACAACAGGATAAAGGGCAGCAAGTTTCTTTGGATATTGATCGACAAGCCGCCGCGCGATTGGGCGTGACTCAGGCGTTAATTGATGCCACCTTAAATGATGCATTTGGTCAGCGGCAGGTGTCGGTGATTTATAATACGCTTAATCAATATCGGGTCGTAATGGAAGTCGCGCCAGAGTACGCGCAAAGTGCCGAAGCGTTAAAGACGCTGTACGTTAGCGTGCCAGCAAATGCCGAATTTCCAGCGGGGGCGCAAGTACCCCTAGCGGCTTTTGCACATTTTGCCAGTACCAATACCGCGTTGTCGGTTAGCCATCAAGGGCAATTTCCCGCATCTACCTTATCGTTTAATTTAAAGCCCGGCACGTCACTGTCCATGGCAACCGAAGTGATTGATGCTGTTTTGGCGGATTTAGGTGTGCCGTCATCGATACACGGTAGTTTTCAGGGTACGGCTAAAGCTTTTCAGCAATCACTCAGCAGTCAGCCGTGGCTAGTATTGTCGGCATTGCTGACGATTTATATCGTATTGGGCATTTTATACGAAAGTTATTTTCATCCGCTGACGATTCTGTCGACTTTGCCTTCGGCGGGTGTCGGTGCTATTTTAGCGTTACTGTGGTGTGATACTGAATTTAGCATCATCGCGCTTATTGGCGTCATTTTGCTAATTGGAATTGTCAAAAAAAATGCCATTATGATGATCGATTTTGCGCTGGATGCTGAGCGTAAACAGGGACTCTTGCCTGAGCAAGCCATTTACAATGCCTGTTTAATGCGTTTCCGGCCGATTATGATGACCACGTTTGCTGCCTTGTTAGCTGCGCTGCCTTTAGCAATGGGGACGGGTTATGGCGCGGAATTACGTCGTCCGCTGGGAATAGCGATCGTAGGCGGCTTGCTTTTAAGCCAACTGCTGACACTTTATACTACACCGGTTATTTATATATACCTTGATCGCTTGCAATCCTGGTGTCAGCGTATTGTTCGTCGGCATCGTTTGCAACCTCTACCTGATTCGTTCGATTCCTTATGAAAATACCCCCCGTGTTGCTGAAAAGGCGCGCACTGATATTGACGGTTACACTGTTAACCAACGCCTGTACCGTTGGCCCTGATTATCACCGCCCTAGTAGTTCTGAATCATCAACCTTCAAAGAACTGCACGGTTGGAAACAGGCGCAACCCAGTGATCATCTGCTGCCCAGTCAGTGGTGGACGCTGTTTAACGACGTATATTTGAATAACTTGGTGGCGCAAGTACAGCTTAACAATCAATCACTCGTGCAAGCGGAAGCCCAGTTTCGACAAGCACAAGCGCTGGTTCAAGGTGCGCGCTCGGCGTATTTCCCAACGGCAACGGCAACAGCCACCACCAATCGGTTTCGTGCGGCGAGTGGGCAGAGTGTCGCCGTTTCTGGGGTTAGGTCGTTGTTTGGAACGGCGCTAAGTGTCGCTTGGGAACCGGATTTATGGGGAACAGTTAGACGACAGGTGGAAGCCAATCAAGCGACAGCACAGGCGAGTTTTGCAACGCTACAGGCATTACGCTTATCAACACAGGCGACACTGGTGCAAAGTTACTTTCAATTACGTGCCTTAGATGCGCAGAAAAAGATTTTTGATGATACCCGCGCGACATATGCCAAAACTCTGCAAATGCTTAAAAATCGCTACGCTGTGGGTGTGTCGGCCAAAGCGGAGCTGGTTCAAGCGCAAACACAGTTACAATCCATTCAGGCGCAAGGCATTCATCTGGGTGTACAGCGTGCGCAACTGGAACATGCCATTGCGCTATTAATCGGTAAAACACCCAGTGAGTTGCGTATTCCGGTGACACCGTTCACGTCGACACTGCCTAGCATTCCGGTGAGTATTCCCTCGCAACTCTTAGAGCGCCGCCCCGACCTTGCGGTTGCTGAGCGGCAAGTGGCGGCGGCAAACGCGGCTATTGGCGTGGCAAAAGCCGCGTATTTCCCCACCGTAAACTTATCGGCCACTAACGGCTTTCAATCCGGAACCTTGTCTAATGTGTTAACCTCAGCGGCGCGTTATTGGGCGTTGGGGCCGGCGGCATTGGCGTTGCCATTGTTTGATGGCGGCGCTAAAGGCGCACAAATGGAAGCGTCGATTGCTGCCTACGATGCAACAGTCGCGGCGTATCGGCAAAGCGTTTTGACCAGTTTTCAGGAAGTTGAGGATCATTTAGCGGCACTGCGCATTTTGGAGCAAGAAACGCAGATTCAGCAACAGGCCGTCAGCTCCGCACAAGAAGCCTTAGCTTTAACCAGCAATCAATTTCAGGCCGGAACGGTGAGTTACCTTAATGTCATGACCGCACAAGTAGTCGCATTGGATAATCAAAAAACGGCGATTACGTTACTCGGTCAGCGTTTGGATGCCTCGGTTATGCTGATTAAAGCCTTAGGCGGTGGCTGGGCATCTACCGCAATCCCGCCTGCTGATGCCATCGGCGGAGAAGCTAAATGGTCGCAATTTTTACCCATTCCGCTCCGTTAATGGGATTATTCAGAGGATTCCCCGCCTTAGTTGATCGTCCCGCGAATACTGTCGCCACTCTTTTTCCCTCAATCAACCATGCCAAATCAAAATCACTTTAATCCTGTTACTACACCGCTATTGCACGGTATTAATCTGATTGATGCCAGCGCCGGAACGGGTAAAACCTATGCCATTGCGATGTTGGTATTGCGCTTCGTGGTCGAGAAAGACCTTAACATTGCGCAATTACTGGTGGTCACCTTTACCAAGGCGGCGACGGATGAGCTTAAAGATCGCATTCGTAAACGCTTAACCGAAGCAAGGCTCGCGATAAATGGGCGGCGCGAGGGTATTGATAGCACGCTGTTGCAGTGGATAGACGATTTACCCATTGAGCGGGAACTGATTAAGCAGCGCGTGGAACTGGCGTTATTGGATATTGATCAAGCGGGCATTTTTACCATTCATGGTTTTTGTCAGCGGGTTTTGAATGAACACGCGCTTGAAAGTGGGCAATTATTTGATTCAAAACTAACCGGCGAAGTGGATGCTATTCAACAAGCGTGTGCGGATGATTTCTGGCGTAAGCAGATTTATCTCCGTGATGCTTGGGAAGCCGCGTTATTAATTGCGCAGTATGCTACGCCTGACGCCTTATTGGGCAGCTTACGTGGCATTGGTGCATATACCGACGTTTCTCCCGCTTTTGCCGAGCTGGATACGTTGTTAGCATCGTTCCGGCAGTATTGCCACAGCGCACTGAGCCAGCTTGAGCCCACCGCTTGCGCCCTAAAAGCGCATTTTCCAGAAAATACCTTTAAACCGTCTTATACCGCGACTTTCGATAGGCTGTTGCAGGAATTACGTGCGTGGCTAGCACAGGAAACGGTACTGGCTCCGTCTGTGGAAGCGTTTAACCTGCTAACCAGTGACGGCATACAAGCGGCTTTAAATGGTCAAAAATTTAGAACGAATAAGACTCAGTCCGGCGATGCGCGTAAAGCCGAGTATTGGGCAAGTTTAGCGATTACTTGTTCGGCGTTTGATGAACTCGCCGAGCGTTTTGCGCATATTACCCTGATGTTTCGTCGAGCGTTGTTGGAAGATTTACGCATAGCGGTTGATCAACACATGCGGCAGCTAAATGTGTTGTCGTTTGATGATTTAATCAACCGCTTGGCGGATGCGTTAGTGGGTGAAAAAGGGGCGTGGTTATGTGCCGAACTGCAACAGCGCTTTAGTGTTGCATTGATTGATGAATTTCAGGATACCGATCAAAAACAATGGTTTATTTTTTCAAGGCTATTTGCCGTTGCCTCGCACACCTTGTATTTAATTGGCGACCCTAAGCAGGCCATTTATAAGTTTCGAGGGGCGGATATTTATTCGTATTTTTCTGCCCAACAACACGCCGAGCATCATTTTACCTTAGGTTTTAACTGGCGTTCCCATCCGCAGCTAGTGACGGCAGTGAATACCTTGTTTCAACGGCAACACGCTTTTTTAGTCGAGCAAGTAAGCTTTACCCCCGTAGCACCGGGCTTGACCCTAGCAGACGGCTATTTAGCTTGCGATTCCGATTCCGATAGCTTACCACCCTTGGCTTTTTGGCACTTAGGGAAAAGCGATACCGCAACAGGGTATTGGACGGCAGGCAAGGCCGCGGTTGAAATTAGATTGAGCGTGGTTAATGAAATTTTACAGCTGCTCGGTGGGCGCTATACGCTCAAAAAGCAGCGAAGTGATGCACCAATAATGCCGGGTGATATTGCTATTTTAGTCCGCTCGAACAAGCAAGCGCGTGAATATCAGGACGTGTTACGCGAGGCGGGTATTCCGGCCGTGTTAAATAGCACGGAATCGGTTTTTTCAACACCGGAGGCGAGGGATTTATACCGCTTATTACAAGCCGTGGCGATGCCGGGTGACATCGGTTTACTGAAGCAAGCGTTGACCTTAAGCTGGTTTAACCTCAGTGGTCAGGATCTTTACAAGACGATTATCGATGAAAATGCCTTGGATGCCTGGGTGTTTCGCTTTCAATTGTATGCTCAGGATTGGCTTAAAAAAGGCTTTATGGCGATGATGCTCACGCTGCTAACCCGTGAAAAAGTGCGGACGCAACTGTCGCAAACCCGCTTGGCGGAGCGCAGTTTGACCAATCTGCAACATTTACTGGAGCTTATTCAACAAGCGGCACTGAATGAGCATTTAGGCATACATAAAACAGTGGACTGGTTGCGTTGCGCCATTATTAAAGCGGAACAGGAAAAAGGCAGTGCGGAAGAGCAACAACTGCGTTTGGAAAGCGATGCCGCCGCCGTCAAAATTGTGACCATGCACCGTTCCAAGGGGCTTGAATATGCCATCGTGTTTTGTCCATATCTTTGGCAGCGTAATGACTATTTAAGCAGTGAACAGACCTTGATTCAATGCCATGAAAACGGTCAATTGGTTGCTGATCTAGGCTCAAAATATTTTGAAGCCCGCCGTGTGCAAGCATTGCAAGAGGAATTGGCCGAAGAGTTACGGGTTTTTTATGTGGCCGTTACCCGCGCTAAAGTACGTTGCTACGTGGTGTGGGCAGATGTGCGCAGCAAAGAGAAGCCGAATAATTCGGCATTGGCGTATTTATTGGAATTTATCGACGCCGATTTTAATGCGCAACAAGAAGCACTAAAAGCCTTAAGTACCGAGCAACCGGAAGCGTTTGAC
>JAPLRW010000290.1 GCA_026398935.1 Methylococcales bacterium | reverse complement strand
ATGCGTGACCATGTGACAAAACCTATTGATAACGATATTCTGGTAACAACGATACTTCGGCATCTTGCCAGCACTGTACGGACTAATGCTATTCATCAGGATGAGCCTGTGCCGATGCTGAAATCGGCAAGCACTTTCCCCGCTGAAGACACCACGCAGTCCGTACAAGACGCGAGTAGTTTGATTAACTGGTCGGCCATGCTGCAACGTTACGATAGTCGCCACGCGTTTATAGATAAACTGATTACGAATACGCTGAATGGCATTCATCAAGAAAATAGCCATAAACTTCGGCAAGCAGCTGAACAACAGAATTACGAGGCTATCAAGTTCATTGCCCATAGCCTCAAAGGGGTAGCAGGGGTATTTGAATCGCAACGCTTGCAGGATAAAGCCCAAGAAACAGAATTGGCGGCGAAAAACCAGCAGGACACAGCGGTGACACTCAGCATACAACTCGCCGACATGTTGGACATTTTTCTTTCAGCATTAGAGAATTATCAGTTAGCCAACACTGTGTGATGGTGTTGCATACATCAAACAAGTTCGTTAGGTAGCGGTAGAGTGCATTCCATGCAACGAATAATGCACCCTACGCTAAAGCTTCATGCCTTAGTGGTGCGGGGTTTTAGGCTTATGCACACCTTGACTTACCTCACATACAGATTAAAGATACCCGCCGCTCTGCCGATCACTTAACTGATAAAGCGTAAAAAAACCGTATTAAAAGACAATCTTCCGTGCAAAATTTCTGAAATTGCCTACACTTACGCTATCGTGCTTTATCGCCAATAGTGATGCCGTAGCTTTGTATTGCTTAGGTTTTTACGGCTATATCAGTCATCACAACGTTAGAATAGCTTTAACAAGCACACCAGATTAAAAGAGGAGGTGGTCATGCGTATATCAACATCGTGGTCTCAGCAATTAAGCGTTAACGCCATGCAGAGCCAACAGGCAAAAATGTCTAAAACGCAACTGCAATTATCTTCTGGCTTAAAGAATTTAACGCCAGCAGATGACCCTATTGCCATAACCAAAGGCTTAGACTTAACGGCAAAGCTAAACAAAACCACACAGTATCAAGAAAACATTAACGCCGCGCGCACCACGAACACGCTGGAAAGCTCCGCATTAAGCAACGCAATGGATGTACTACAAAACGCCCGTGATTTGGCGGTACAAGGCTTAAACAGCGGTGTATTAAAGGATTCAGACAAGCAAGCGCTAGGTCATCAAATGCAACAGGCGCTCAACAACATGGTGTCGCTTGCCAATACAACCCATGCAAATGGCGATTATATTTTTTCAGGATACCAAACCAAAACGCCGCCATTTAAGCAAGACGCATCTAGCATCCCGCCTACCTTTGTGTATCAAGGTGATGCTAATCAAAAATTGCTACAAGTATCGCCAGACCGGCAAGTAGCTGACAGTGATCCAGGCTCTGATGTATTCGCCTATAACTCTGCCGTTGATGGCACTCCCCAAAACATTTTTAATACCTTAAGCACGTTAGCAGACGCGTTATCGAATCCAACCGCGGCTACCTATGACACCACCGTAAAAAATGCGCTGACAGACCTGGATGCGGGTCTACAGAAAATAAGTAATACGCAAGCAAAATCCGGTTCACGTTTGAAAGCGCTAGATGATCAAGAAGGGCAAAATGAAAAACTGCTGCTTGATACCAAATCAATGCTCTCCAATGTACAAGATTTGGATTACGCGCAAGCAATTAGTCAATACAGTCAGCAAGAAACCGTGTTACAAGCCGCGCAACAATCTTTTTCAAAAATACAAAAATTATCACTGTTTAATTACCTTTAACAGACACCCCCGTAGTGAAGCGTTCAATCGTTTCACTACGGATTTAATGACCCACCACACCACCGACTATTAAGAAAAAATGAGCATTCAAAAAGCCCCTTTAAAACCCAACACGGTATTATTACGTAGAAAAAGTAGTATGTTACGGCATTTAAAACGCATTATAGACAAACAGCAACGCTACGCGTAACCACCGCGACGATACGCTCGACAGCCATAGCATTCTACCCATGTTAATTAAAACCTTTATTATCATTCCGGCGCGCAGTGGCTCCAAAGGCATTCCCGATAAGAATATTAAATTGCTCGCTGGCAAGCCATTAATCGCTTGGACGGCGCAAGCTATACAAGCGGCACAACTGGAAAACGCCTTAGCTATTTTATCGACAGATTCAATCCGTTATGCCGATGTAGGTCGTGAAGTGGGTTTATTCGTCCCGTTCATCCGCCCAACAGATTACGCGCAAGATACGACCTCGGCGCTAACGGTAATAGAGCATGCTTTACAATGGTTTCATCAGACCTATCATTACTATCCGGAACAGGTTATGTTATTACAACCAACCTCTCCTTTTCGTTCAGCAACCATTATTCGGCAGGCATTGGCTATGCTGCAAACCTTTCAGGCTGATAGTGTGATTGGTTGCAAAGCTATACACAGGGATTTAAGCACGCTGTTTAAGTGTGATGATGGTTTTTTAAGGCCGTTAAATACAGAGGTAACGACACAGACGCGCCGACAAGACATTGCACCATTGCTGACACCGAATGGCGCAATGTATGTATGCAAAACCAGCGTCATACAAGAAAAAAGGTCACTCTATGCCGAACGAACACTGCCGTTAATTATGGATGAGATCATGAGTCTGGATATTGATACCGAAACCGATTGGGCGATAGCAGAAGCCTTTGTGCAAGCCACTTTAGCAGGATGAACACGATGACACGCGTATTAGTAACAGGCGCAGACGGCTTTATCGGCTCACATTTGACCGAAATGTTAGTTGCCCAAGGCTATCAAGTTAAAGCATTAACGCAATACAACTCTTTTAACCATTGGGGCTGGCTGGAAAACGTCGCTTGTCTTAAACAAATAGAAATCCTAAACGGTGATGTTCGGGACGCGCACTATTGCCGAACCATCACTAAAAACGTGGACATCGTCTTCCACCTCGCGGCGCTCATTGCGATACCTTATTCCTATGTTGCATTAGACAGCTATATTGACACCAATATCAAAGGCACGGTTAATCTGTGTCAAGCGGCGTTGGAAAATCAGGTACAGCGGTTTATTCATACCTCCACCAGCGAAGTCTACGGTACGGCACGCTACGTCCCTATTGATGAAAAACATCCCTTGCAAGCACAATCCCCTTACAGTGCCAGTAAAATTGCCAGCGATGCCATGGCGATGAGTTTTTACAATGCGTTTAATTTACCACTGACCATTGCGCGGCCATTTAATACTTACGGCCCTAGGCAATCAGCACGTGCAGTCATTCCAACCATCATTACGCAAATTGCCAGCGGCAAAAAACACATTAAACTGGGCGATGTCACGCCGACGCGGGATTTTAATTATGTTGACGATACCTGCCGCAGTTTTATAGCGCTGGCTGAGTGCGCGCAAGCGATTGGCGAGACGGTTAATATCGGCTCGAACTATGAAATCAGTATCGGTGATACGCTGGCTATTATCAAAGCACTCATGCACAGCGACGTTGAATTTACTACGGATGATCAACGCCTCCGCCCAGAGAAATCAGAAGTATTTCGGTTATGGTGCGATAACCGCAAACTGGTCGAACTGACCCACTTTAAACCGCAAGTAGACATCAAAGAAGGCTTGCAACGTACCATCAACTGGCTAATACAGCCGGAAAACTTAAAAAAATACAAAGCAGATATTTACAATGTTTAAGGCATTTATTGACTTGGTCAGAGACATCTACCCAGCAGACGCAGTTATTCCGTTGCATCAGCCGGTATTTCTCGGCAAAGAAAAAGAATACCTGCTTGATACCATTGATTCAACCTTTGTATCCAGTGTCGGTGCCTATGTAGACCGGTTTGAAGTCGAGATGGCACGCTATACCGGCGCGCAGTATGCGATTGCAACCGTCAACGGCACGGCAGCGCTACATGTCGCCTTATTACTGGCCGGTGTAAAAGCACAGACCGAAGTGATTACCCAAGCGCTAACGTTTGTAGCAACCTGTAATGCTATTCAATACTGTGCTGCCGAACCAGTGTTTGTCGATGTCGATAAAAACACCTTAGGCTTATCTCCAGCAGCGTTAGCCACTTTTTTAAGTGACCATGCAGAATGCCGTGAGGGCGAAACGTGGAATAAACACACCGGTAAACGCATTGCAGCCTGTGTTCCTATGCATACCTTTGGGCATCCAGCAGACATATCCGGCATAATAACGCTGTGTGACCAGTATCATATTCCCGTAGTGGAAGATGCGGCAGAAGCCTTGGGCAGCCGCGTAGACACGCTAAACTGCGGAACACTTGGGCGCTTAGGTGTACTGAGTTTTAATGGCAATAAAATTATGACCACGGGCGGTGGCGGCATGATTTTAACCAATGATGAATCGCTGGCTAGACAGGCGAAACATTTGACCACCACTGCAAAACTACCGCATCCTTGGCAGTTTGAACATGACCAAATCGGCTTTAACTATCGCCTGCCTAATCTCAATGCCGCGTTAGGCGTTGCGCAGCTTGAATGCATGCCGCTATTTGTCGCTAAGAAACGCGAATTGGCGCACCGTTATATTGCTTGGAGCAAGCAACAGGCAATGCAATGTGTCGTTGAACCCGATAACGCACAATCAAACTATTGGTTAAATGCGTTTATTTTAGAGAATCAGTCCGAACGGGATGCCTTTTTACAGCAGACCAATCAACACGGCATTATGACCCGCCCTATTTGGACGCCGATGCATCGTTTACCCCTGTATCAACATTGCCAGCAAGGGGATTTAAGCAATACCGAATGGGCAGCGGAGCGTATAGTGAATATACCCAGCGGCGTTCCACCGTCGTTTCTCGCTTAAAGCAATACACGGATGACACACAAAAAACGCACCCTCTGTATCGTCACTGGCTCGCGTGCTGACTATGGCTTACTGTACTGGCTGTTGCAAGATATTCAACAGGATGAGGAACTTGAGCTGCAACTGATCGTGACCGGCATGCACCTATCCCCCGAGTTCGGTTTAACTTGGCAGCAGATCATTGCCGATGGCTTTGATATTCAGCGCAAGGTGGAGATGTTACTGTCCGCTGACACCCCGACTGCCATCAGTAAATCGATGGCGTTGGGTCTAATCGGTTTTGCTGATGCACTGGACAGCTTGCAACCTGATCTATTAGTCGTATTAGGGGATCGTTTTGAAATTTTTGCCGCCGTGCAAGCTGCTATGAACGCCCGTATTCCCATCGCACATATTCATGGCGGCGAATTAACCGAAGGTGCCGTGGATGACGCTATTCGTCATGCCATCACTAAAATGGCGCATTTACACTTTACCGCAACCGACATTTATCGGCAACGGGTTATCCAGTTGGGTGAACATCCAGAACGGGTGTTTAATGTTGGCGCACCAGGATTGGATGCAGCGCTGCATTTACCACTTTTAGATCGGCAGGCGTTCGAGTCGGCGATTAATTTTAAACTGGGCAAACGGAATGTATTAGTCACCTTCCATCCCGTCACCCTAGAAAAGTCGAGTGCTACGGAGCAATTCAGTCATCTACTCAGCGCACTGGATAGTGTCGACGATCTGCATGTTATTTTCACCTACCCCAATGCCGATACCGATGGGCGCGTCATCATCAACATGATTGACCGCTATTGCCAACGCCACATTAAACGCGCCACCGCGTTTGTTTCACTCGGTTCATTACGCTATCTTTCCGCATTGCATTACATGGATGCAGTGGTCGGTAACTCGTCCAGCGGCCTTATTGAAGCGCCGACATTCAAAATAGGTACGATTAATATTGGTGATCGGCAGAAAGGTCGCTTGTGCGCAAGCAGTGTTATTCAGTGCGCGCCAGAGGTTACGGCGATAACAAAAGCCTTTGCTACCCTTTATTCCCCGGAATTTTCAACTATGCTTACCACATTGCAGAACCCTTATGGCACTGGTGGCGCATCAGCCAAGATTAAGGCGTTGATAAAAGCATACCCATTAGAGGGGCTATTGAAAAAACAATTTTATGACCTAAGCAGAGATAATCCATGAGCGTTTTTATTATTGCAGAAGCAGGTGTCAACCATAACGGTGATTTTAATACGGCGTGTCAATTAATTGATGCTGCGGTTGCGGCATGTGCTGATGCGGTTAAATTTCAAACCTTCAAAGCTGAAAATCTGGTGACACAGCACGCCAGCAAAGCCGCGTATCAAAAAGTGGCCACTGGCGCGGATGAAAACCAATTAGCCATGTTAAAACGCTTGGAATTAAAGTATGAATGGCATCTTCAATTAGTGGATTATTGTCAGGCTAAAGGTATTCAATTTTTATCAACAGCATTTGACTTTGAAAGCTTAGCGTTTCTGGTGGATGACTTAAACGTTGAGCAGCTTAAAATTCCTTCCGGTGAAATCACCAACGGCCCTTTTTTATTGGCACATGCAGTAACGGGTAAGCGCATTATTTTATCTACCGGCATGGCGACCTTGGGTGAAGTGGAAACTGCGCTGGGCGTACTGGCTTTTGGCTATCTTGCACAAACGCAAGCGCCTTCTCAATATGCCTTTCAACAAGCCTATTGCTCACCCGCCGGACAACAGGCGTTAAAAGAAAAGGTGACGCTATTGCATTGCACGTCTGAGTACCCTACCCCGCTGGAAAATATTCACTTACGTGCCATGGATGTTTTACAGCAGGCTTTCGGTTTAAAGGTTGGCTATTCTGATCACAGCGTCGGCTTGAGCGTACCCATTGCCGCCACCGCGCGTGGCGCAAGCATCATTGAAAAACATTTTACGCTGGATAGATCGCTACAAGGCCCTGATCATAAAGTATCTCTGGAACCTGATGAGCTTAAAACCATGGTGAAAAGTATCCGTGAGGTTGAACAAGCCTTGGGGCTGGGTTTTAAATGCCCACAACCGATAGAATTTGAAAATAAAACAGTGGTTCGGAAAAGTTTGGTTGCCAGCACCGCTATCGCTAAAGGCGACTGTTTTACAGCGGCTAATTTAGCCATCAAACGCCCTGGAACGGGGAAAAGCCCGATGGAATACTGGCGCGTTCTGGGTGAAAAAAGTACACAAGCGTATGCTGCCGACCAACTCATTTAAGCCATTTATGCTTCGACAAGACTCACCACGAATGGCAGCAATACAAATCCTGCCGCCGCGTGTGTTGAAAATCTGTACCGAGCGTGCTTAATGACGAAACCTATCATTCTGCTCGGTGGCGGCGGTCACGCTAAAGTCCTGATCGAACTATTACAATGTTTGGATTATCCGCTGTTAGGGCTTCTTGACCCCCATTACGCCATTGGTGAGAGCTTATTGGGCGCCACCATACTCGGTGACGATAGTGTCCTCGCCGCCTATGACGCTAACGTCATTGAACTGGTAAATGGTATTGGCTCACTCCCCCACGATAGCGGTTTACGCCGCAAGCTGTTTAATGCCTTTAGTGCCAAGGGCTATACATTCAAAACCTTACGACACCCTACGGCGATTATTTCACCGTCAGCAACACTCATGGCAGGTGTACAAGTAATGGCAGGCGTTATTATTCAGGCCAGTGCCACTATTGCTGAAAATAGCCTTATCAACAGCGGCGCGATTATTGAACATGACTGTCGTATTGGCAGGCACGTACACATTGCCCCTGGTGCGGTATTAAGTGGTACGGTTACGGTCGGCAATGCGGTTCACATTGGCACAGGTGCTATCATTATCCAAGGCATTACTATTGGCGAAGGCAGCATTATCGGTGCAGGCAGCGTGGTAACACACGATGTAGCACCCCAGCAAATCGTATATCCCGCGCGCTCACCGTATCAAGCCATAAACAGAGATCAACCATGACATCCAACTGGCAAAAAATACGCATTACTTCCTGCACCAGCCTACAAAAAACAATTGAGGTCATTGATCAAGGCGCGTTACAAATCGCGCTGGTAGTTGACGATCAAGATAAGCTGGTTGGCGTGGTCACTGATGGTGATATAAGAAGAGCACTGATCAAAGGCATTGCATTAACCAGTGCCGTAAACGCAGTAATGAACCCCAATCCCAAAGTAGCAACAGCCGAGGCAAGCAAAGCACAGCTCATTGCTGTAATGGAAAAATACCGCCTATTTCATCTGCCCATTGTAGACACACAGGGCATATTACTGGGATTAGAAACCTTACAAGCATTATACAAACAACCACAATTTGAAAACCCAGTATTTTTGATGGCGGGAGGCTTTGGCAGACGCTTACACCCCTTTACTGACACCTGCCCCAAGCCCATGCTACATGTCGGCGGCAAGCCTATTTTAGAAACCATTATTGAACAATTTGTGGCGGCGGGTTTTAAACATTTTTACATTGCCGTACATTATTTAGCCAGCCAAATTAAAAGCTATTTTGGTGACGGTGAACGCTGGGGAGTCAGCATTACCTATGTTGATGAGCATGAACCGTTAGGTACAGCGGGCGCTCTGGGACTATTGCCCGACGATTTGCCGGATATACCTATGATTGTGATGAACGGTGACATTCTGACGCAAATTGATTTCCCTCGATTATTAAGTTTCCACATAGAACACCAAGGCATTGCTACGTTGTGCGTCAGAAACTATGAGCATCAAATCCCCTTTGGCGTGGTTGAGTTCAATAACCAAGCCGTCACCGCTATTATCGAAAAACCCATACACAGCTGCTTTACCAGCGCGGGCGTCTATGTACTTAATCACGCACTGGTAAACGCCATTACCGCACATAAAAAACTGGATATGCCAGATTTGCTTAATCAACACATCCAACAACATGCGCTGGTAACCTTATTCCCCGTGCACGAGTACTGGATGGACATCGGTCAAAAAGCCGATTTTTTAAGAGCGCAAGGTGATTTTTCAACGTATTTTTAAACTTATTTTAATAAAGCATTAAAGAAATAATGCCCTATGTCGATAACCACTGTGAGTTTAATTTTAATCAAACATAATCATTTTCCAGGTTGATCAACACCGAGAAGATGGGAGGATAAAGTCATGAGCACAGTAATCAACACAAACGTCAGCGCACTTAATAGTCAACGGCAGTTAGGCGCGTCAGCTGGTTCATTAGCAACTTCAATGGAACGGCTATCTTCCGGCTTACGCGTCAACTCTGCAAAAGATGATGCGGCTGGCTTGGCCATCGGTAACAGAATGACCTCACAAATCCGCGGTCAAACAGTGGCGGTGCGTAATGCGAATGATGGCATATCCATGGCGCAAACCACAGAGTCTGCCATGGGCAATATGACCGATATGATGCAAAGGATGCGTGATTTAGCCGTGCAATCAGCTAACACCGGTGCTGTTGGTTCAGGCGATAGAGCAAAAATGCAAGATGAATTTAGTCAACTGGGCTTAGAACTTAAACGCACCATTGATAACACCTCGTTTAACGGTAAAAAAGTGTTAGCCGGTGACTTATCCGCACAAAACTTCCAAGTTGGTTTTAGTACCGCAGCCGACAACCAAATCAGTATTAACGTTGCGAATATGACTACGGCATCCGGTGTTGGTTCTTTATTCGGCGCAACAGCGGTGTCAATTGGTGCCAGTGCGAGTCCATCGGCTGTCCTAAAAGCGGTTAACGCACTGGATATTGCTATTAAAACCATTGACTCATCACGTTCTAAATTAGGTGCGGTGCAAAACCGCTTTACAGCAACCATTTCAAATTTGCAATCTTCTATTGAGAATAACTCAGCAGCAAAATCACGGATTATGGATGCCGATTTTGCGACAGAAACCGCTAACTTGAGTCGTAATCAAATTTTGCAACAAGCGGGTACTGCGATGCTGTCACAAGCCAATCAGTCATCTCAAGGTGTGCTAAAATTACTACAGTAAATTAAATGGTTAGAGTGGAAGAGGTTTTAAATGCACTATTAAAAACCTCTTCTGAGCATTAAGAGGAAATGAAGAGGGTTATGTTATGAACAACGATATTACCAATATAACGAGACTCACTCCTGCTGCCCATTCTGATTCTGCTAATTCGCGCATTAGTCCAATAGGAGATAAAGTTGCCCTGCCATTAGATAAAACAACATCGGCAACCGTTAGCTATCTACCGCTAACATCTCAGTCTAAAGCTGATAAGGAGAAAGCGCCAGAAATGTCAGTAGCAGAACTGAAATCAGCGGTGAATCAGGGTAACGCCCTTTTTCAAACAGAAAAGCGAAATCTGCAATTTCAAGTTGATAATTCGACCAAACAGGTCGTAGTTAAAGTCATCGATCAGGCAACTGGCGACGTCATTAGGCAAATACCGACTAAAGAAGTGTTGAGTTTTTTAAAAAAAATGCAAGATCAAGAAGGCAGTCACGGCTTATTTATTAAAGACCACGCTTAAGCGTATGAGTGGAAAGGGAGGTTGAAATGTCTATATCAGCATCGTTAGGTATCGGCAGCGGTATCGATATTAACAGTTTGGTTACGCAATTAGTTACGGCTGATGGGCAACCCGCCATTAATGCACTTGATCGGCAAAAATCTGCTGCCTCATCACGATTAAGTGCATTAGGGCAATTAAAAAGTGCGCTGTCTGATTTTCAAACTGCCGTTAAAAAATTGAATGATCCTGGCACGTTTAAATCCCAACAAGCAGCATCATCTAATGAAACATTAGCAACGGCCAAAACTAGCCTAGGTGCAGTATCAGGCAGTTATGCTATCGAAGTGATGCAACTGGCTAAACCACAAAAGTCCGTTACCACCACCGAGTTTAGCGATTTAAATGCGGTGGTCGGTGAAGGCAGCTTAGATTTTACCGTGGGTACGAAAACACCTTTTTCAGTGACCATTGATTCGACTAATAATACCTTAGCGGGTATTAGAGATGCCATTAACAGCGCTACTGACAACAATGGCGTTTCAGCCAGCATTATTAACGTCGATAAAGCGGGCGGCGGAGGCACCGTTTCCAAGCTGATACTGTCAGCAAAAGAACCCGGCACCGCCAATAGCTTTACGGTATCAGGCACAGAATCAGGTGCCGCAGGTTTAGCACAACTATTTACGCCACAGCTGAATGAGCTGAATGCTGGCTTAGATGCTATTATTAAAGTGGATGGTCAAACAGCGACACGGAGCACTAATAGTCTGTCCGACGTTATTCCTGGGGTGACCATAGATTTAAAATCAGCACCAACGGTTTCTACCCCCTTTAAGCTTGATATTAGCCTCGATACCAAAGCCATTACCGACGCAAGTACTGGATTTGTAGACGCGTATAACAAGCTACAAACTGTCATGAAAAACTTAGGTAAATATGACAGTACCACTAAGGCAGCAGGCGCATTAGTCGGTGACTCAACTTTACGCAGTATCCAAGCGCAAATAAGACTGGCCACTGGCTCGGCAGTATCATCGGCAACCAGCGGTACCAATTCATTAGCCATGATTGGTATTAATATTGATCGAAACGGTGTTATGGCGCTAGACAGTACTAAATTTAACAGTACTCTAAACTCTAATTTGAGTGCGTTAAGCGAAGTGTTCACCTCTAGCGATGGCGTAACCAATCGATTAAACACTGCTTTGACACAAAACTTACAATCCGGCGGTGTCTTTGATGGACAGACTACGTCTTTAAATAATCGTTTAAAAAGTATTACGGATAACCGTGACAAAGTACAACTGCGTTTAGATGCTTTACAAAAAACATTATTAAAACAATTCACAGCCATGGACAGTGCGGTAGGGAAGTTTAAGTCAACGGGTACTTATTTAACGCAACAATTTACTAAAACAACAACCGCATAAGCGAACGTTCATACCCTAATAAAAGGTCAATACCATGTACCCCAGTGCTTATAGACAAAGAGCTAACCAATATGCGAGTATCCAAGCCACATCACATGTGGACGATGCATCACCACACCAATTAATTCAAATGCTAATGGAGGGGCTTATATCACGTATTAACGCCGCCAAAGGTGCTATTGAACAACATGATTTTGAAGCAAAAAGTATTTTAATCTCCAAAGCAATCGGTATTGTCGGCGGTTTAAACGAGGCGATTGATAAAAAACAAGGGGGTGCTATCGCCGAAAATCTCAGCGACCTGTACAATTATATGAGTACCCGCTTATTGCTGGCGAGTGCTGAAAATAGTATTGAAAAGTTAAATGAAGTAGCATCATTAATGCGTGAAGTTAAAAGCTCATTCATCTACTGTTAAAACCACCCAAGCCATTACAGAAACACTGGAGGGTTATTTAGCGGAACTGGATCGTTGCATCGTTGATGAGCAATGGGATCAACTGACAGAGGTTCTGGATAAGCGCCAGCAGTATTTTGAAGCGCTGTTTACAGATATTGAGTCACTGGATAAAGACTGGCTAAACGCCATGATTAAACAGGTGCTTCTGCAAGATAACGTGCTGGCTACACGCGTTATACAACAAAAAGACCGCGTCGAGCATGAACGTTTAAACTTAAGCCGTAGTAGGCAAGCCGTTAAAGCTTACCAGTAACACGTACGAATGCCTATCCATCGCTAAAATAGGCATCAGCATAACCACCATCATGTTGGTATGTTCAAATATCAAGAATTTTGAATCACAATATTCGGAAATTTACGGCTGTAATCTTTGGTGCGCAACGCTAATTTAGCCGCCATTTTACGCGCAATCGTCCGATAGATTTCTGCCGCTTTCCCGTCTGGATCAGCAACAACTGTGGGTCTACCGGAATCCGCATTCTGACGAATACGCATATCCAGCGGTAACGAGCCTAATAACTCAACCTTATTTTTAGCGGACATTGCAGCGCCGCCGCCTTCACCAAAAATAGCTTCCGCATGACCGCAATGACTGCAAATGTGCATGCTCATATTTTCAATCACGCCAAGTACCGGAATACTAACCTTCTCAAACATACCTAAGCCACGCTGAGCATCAATCAGGGCAATGTCTTGTGGGGTAGTCACCACTACCGCACCACTGACCGGAATTTGCTGCGCTAAGGTCAGTTGTATGTCCCCCGTACCGGGCGGCAAGTCAATCACTAAATAATCAACATCCTCCCACAGCGTTTCTTTTAACAACTGCTGCAAAGCACTGGTGACCATCGGCCCACGCCAAATCATAGCTTGATCTTGATCCACCAAAAAACCAATGGAGTTCGTTTGTAAACCAAATGCTACTTTCGGCAGCATGGTTTTATTATCATGACTGACTGGCGCACCGGAAAGACCTAACATGGTCGGAATACTGGGGCCATAAATATCCGCGTCCAATAAGCCGACGTTAGCCCCTTCCGCTGCCAGTGCCAAGGCCAAATTAACCGCAGTGGTTGATTTACCTACCCCGCCTTTACCGGAAGCGACTGCAATAATATTTTTAACATTCGGCAACGGTGTTAACGCTTGCTGTACCGCATGCGAAATAATAGCCACACTGACCGTAACATCGATAGCGCCAATACCCTCTACGGTTTTCAACGCCTCTTCTACACAGGCTTTCAAAATCGGCAAATAGCTTTTAGCCGGATAACCCAATTCCAGCACCACCTGCACATTATCAGCATCATCAATGCTGATGGATTTAACTGCTTTACCACTGACCAAATCAACGCCATTATTAGGGTCGATTAGCGTTTTCAAACAGTTTTGTATAGCAGTTTTTTGAATATTCGCCATCATGGCTTCCTTGTATTACATTTAGAATCAAAAATCGACCATTATCTCAGTCATTTAAATAGCGCCAGACAAATAGCCCCCCCCTCAAGGAATATTCTCTATTTTTAAGGCAGCTGTCTCGAACATTGCTTACACCATAAAACCAATGGCAAGCCGCATTCTCAGAAGCGCTTAATGAACAACTCACTATTAACCGAGTATTTTACTCAGGAAAATATTTTACACAACCCTCACCAAAAATACTTTTTGCTGTGTCCAGCCTGAATACAAAAGTGTTTTATGCCATAATATTCGACTACTTACCTTCTCAGCTTAGCTTAGCCATTTTACATCATGTCAAAAAGAACACTTCTTGTTACCAGTGCTTTACCCTACGCTAATGGCCCGATTCACCTTGGACATTTGGTTGAATACCTGCAAACGGACATCTGGGTTCGCTTTCAAAAACAACGTGGACATGTCTGTTATTACGTCTGTGCCGATGATACCCACGGCACGCCCATCATGTTACGGGCGATAAGTGAAGGCATAAGCCCAGAAGCCTTAATTGCAAAAGTCGGTAAAGAACATCTGGCTGATTTTACCGAATTTGGCATTGTTTTTGATAATTATCACAGTACCCACTCACCGGAAAATCAGGCATTGTCGCGTTTAATTTATGAACGCCTGCGGGATGGCGGTCATATCAACTCGCGCAGCATTACCCAAGCCTATGATCCCGTTAAAGAAATGTTCTTATCGGATCGTTTTATTAAAGGCGAGTGCCCCAAATGCGGCGCCGCCGATCAATACGGCGATAGCTGTGAGGCCTGTGGCGCAACCTATTCGCCAACCGATCTCAAAAATGCAGTATCGGTTTTATCCGGTGAAAAACCCATCACTAAAGACTCCGTACATTACTTTTTTAATCTCGCTAACTTTAGCGATATGCTACAAGACTGGACAACCGCAGGTCATCTGCAACCGGAAGTCAGCAACAAACTAAAAGAATGGCTGGAACAGGGTCTAAAAGAATGGGATATTTCCCGTGACGCGCCTTATTTTGGCTTTGAAATCCCCGATGCTCCCGGAAAATATTTTTACGTTTGGCTGGATGCGCCTATCGGCTACATGGCGAGTTTTAAAAATCTCTGCGATAAACAAGGCTTAGATTTTGATGCTTTCTGGGCAAAAGACAGCAACGCTGAACTGTATCATTTTATTGGTAAAGACATCATTTACTTCCACGCCTTATTCTGGCCAGCCATGCTAAAAGGCGCTAATTTTAGAACGCCCAGCGCCATTTTTGCCCACGGTTTTTTAACCGTAAACGGCGAAAAAATGTCCAAATCACGCGGCACATTTATCAAAGCCCGCACCTATCTGGAGCATTTAAACCCTGAATATTTGCGCTATTATTTTGCCGCCAAACTCAGCGCTGGCGTCGATGATATTGATCTTAACTTCGACGACTTCTCGCAACGGGTTAATGCCGATTTAGTCGGTAAAGTGGTGAATATCGCCAGCCGTTGTAGCAGTTTTATTCATAAACGTTTTGAAGGTCAGCTGAGCGACGTGTGCAGCGAGCCAGAACTGTTCCAGCAGTTTGTTGACGCCAATCAAACCATTGCAGAATTTTACGAAAGCCGTGAATTCGGTAAAGCCATGCGCGAAATCATGGCCTTAGCCGATAAAGCCAATCAGTACATTGATGAGAAAAAACCGTGGCTAATGGCAAAAGTTGAAGGTCAGGAACGTGAATTACAACAAGTGTGCTCCATGGGCATTAACTTATTCAGACTCTTAATGGCGTATTTAAAACCTGTGATTCCGGTATTGGCAACAGAGGCCGAGAAGTTTTTAGCTATCGAATCGCAACCTTGGCCTGTGACAGCAACACCGTTAATCAAACACGCCATTAATCCGTTTGAAGCGCTAATGACCCGTGTTGAAGCCGATAAAATCCAAGCCATTGTCGATGCCTCAAAAGAAAATCTGCAAGCCACCGCGCCAACCGTTAAAGCAAAACAATTCGAACCTATTGCACCGACCATTGAATTTGATGATTTCGCTAAAATCGATTTGCGTATCGCCAAAATAATCAAAGCCGAACATGTCGAAGGGGCTGAAAAATTATTACAACTCACCGTCGATATTGGCGATGAAACCCGCAACATTTTGGCTGGCATCAAATCTGCCTATGCTCCAGAAGCCTTGGAAGGTAAATTAACCTTAGTTATTGCAAATCTAGCTCCACGCAAAATGCGCTTTGGCCTATCGGAAGGCATGGTCTTAGCCGCAGGCCCAGGAGGTAAAGACATTTGGGTGTTGAGTCCTGATGAAGGAGCGACTGCAGGAATGCGGGTTAAGTAATGAATCAAGAAAATACTCCGCAAAAAGTATTATTAATTGATTTGGAAAACTGTCCCAACCAAATTAATCAACTTCAAAATGACTTAACGGCATTTTCTCAAGTGGTAATTTGTTACGCCCAAAATAACTCTAAAATCCCATTGGAGTGGCTAATGAATTTGGTAACTGCCGTTAATGGAAATAAGCTTAAAATAATTAAAATGGAGAATGGTGGTAAGAATGCTGCCGACTTTGGCATTTGTTTTTTTGCGGGTATGTTAATGCAAAGCTTTCCAAAAGAAACACACTTTGTCATTGTGTCTAACGATACTGATTTGGATCATGCAGTAAGACTTCTCATTAGCCAAGAACGCACTGCTGAACGTATTGGAAAACCAAAGGAAGAACAAAAGCTGGCTAAGGATAATGAGGTTACACCTCCGCTAAAAACATATTGCTTGCACTTAATTACCTATAGCAAGAATAGACCTACAAAAGAAACAACGTTGCTTAATAGTATTAAAAATAAATTCAAAGACTCACAAACAACAGTCGAGTACGTTTTTAAACAATTATTACAACTATCCGCAATTAACATTATAGATAGCAAGGTTACCTATAACGATGCAAAAATACATACGTTAGCGAGTACCGCATGACGCAAGCTAAAACCTTCATGATCGAACAACTAAACAACCTTCTCCCTCAAACCCAGTGCGGACAATGCAGTTTTAAAGGCTGCTTGCCTTATGCTGAGGCCATCGCAACCGGTACGGCTGAGATTAATCAATGCCCACCCGGCGGTGATGACGGCATTGCTGCATTAGCGCACCTGTTAGGCGTTAGCCCCAAACCGCTCAATCCTGCATTCGGTGAATATAAGCCTAAACAAGTGGCATTTATTATCGAGAAAGACTGTATTGGCTGCGTAAAATGTATCGCGGCCTGTCCGGTGGATGCTATTTTAGGGGCTGCAAAACTGTTACACACCGTGATTAGCGACGAATGTACTGGCTGTGAATTGTGTATTGCGCCCTGTCCGGTTGACTGTATCGTGATGCTCCCTGTTAGCGGCGCGTTATCACCTACAGAAAAACACACCAAAGCACAGCTCGCCAAACGCCGCTATGAGCAGCGTGCGGTACGCCTCGCCAAGCTCGCAGACGCTAAATTGGAACGGGCGCGTTTACAAAAAGCTGCATTCGCACACGCCAAAGTGACCCGTAACGAGCCGCAATAATGCACAATAAACATCGCTTTCAATTGCATCCGCAATTACAACAAGACAGCTTTCCGGTGACGTATTTTGATTTATGCGAATTACGCCTCATCAATGACAGCCAATATCCGTGGTTTATTTTAGTACCACAACGCGATAATATCCGTGAGATTTACCAGCTGACCCCGGTAGAGCAACAGCAATTACAACATGAATCCTGTTTTTTAGCCGAGCAACTGGCGGCACTCTACCATGCCGATAAAATGAACATTGCGGCTATCGGTAATATCGTGCCACAGCTACACATTCATCATATTGTGCGTTACACCCACGATAAAGCATGGCCAGCACCCGTATGGGGGAAATATGCCGCTAGCGCTTATACAGAAGCACAACGGGATGAACAATTGCTACGCTTACAAGCCATCCTTAAACAACCCGCATGAAGCGCCTTGAACGCCAGTCTATACGGGGCTTCTGAATCATTACCATTGGTTTTATCCTGACTTTTTTATGAGTGATTTAAGCGCATGACCCTAGTTAAACAATCCAATAACGTATTCTTTCCCGTCGTACCACAAAAAAATGACCCTGTGCAGCATTGGACGGAATTAGTCGGCTGTGCAGATGCCTTAGCTATCGCGTCAGCGATTCAAAATACGGAACAGTTGTTTGTTATCGTCACCGAGGACAGTCAGTCTGCCTTACGTCTGGAACATGAACTGGCTTTTTTTCTACCGTCTGAATACCCTATTCTGCATTTTCCCGACTGGGAGACCTTGCCCTACGATGTGTATTCACCGCTACCGGAAATTATTTCGGATCGTTTAAAAGCCTTAGCCGTTTTACCGCAAGTAAAACGAGGGGCGTTAGTCGTGTCGGTAGCAACCTTGTTACACCGTCTAGCGCCGCGTGAACATGTACTCGCCAATAGTTTTGTACTCGCCACGGGTGATCAGTTTAATCTGGAATTGAATCGCATCAAGCTTGAAAGTGTCGGCTATGAATGTGTCTCGCAAGTGTATCAACACGCTGAATTTGCGGTGCGTGGATCCATTATTGATTTATTTCCGATGGGCAGTAAAGTGCCGTTTCGGATCGAATTATTTGATGATGAGATTGAATCTATTCGCACCTTTGATCCTGAAACACAGCGCACCTTAGAAAAAATAGACCAAATTCAGTTGTATCCTGCACGGGAATACCCGTTTACCGATGCCGACATCAAACATTTTCGGCAAGCCTTTAGGGCGCAATTTCCACAAACTTCCTTAAAAAACCGCTTGTATGTCGATGTCAGCAATGCCATTGCACCGGGGGGTATTGAGTATTACCTGCCTTTATTTGTGGAAAAAACCGCGACGTTGTTTGATTACTTACCAGACACGACTGTTTTCGTCTTGCCGGAACACTTTACGTCCATTGCAGAGTCGTTTAATAACGATACTCAAGAGCGCTATGAAGAACGCAAATATGATGTTGAAAGACCCTTATTAGCCCCCGAACAATTATTCTTATCGCCTGCCGAGTTGCAAAAAAAGAGCCTGAAATTTGCGCGAGTCGTGATTGATCACGATGTGGCTGCTACTGAATTAGCGATAATCGGTAAGAAGCGCCCTGGCTCCGCCTCAACGTTACCTGACCTCAGCATCAATGCCAAACTTAAGCATCCCGCACAGGGATTACAGGATTTTATCGCGCAACATTCAGGAAAAATCCTGTTTGTCGCAGAAACCGCCGGACGCCGTGAAGGACTGATAGAGAAACTAAATCAACACCACATCCACGTAAAATCAGTCAGTGATTGGCAAGCATTTTTAAACACCGATGCTACCTCTTGCATTGTTGTCGCGCCAATGGATCATGGGCTGATGCTTCATGACCCGGCACTCACCATCATCACCGAAACGCAGCTTACCGGTGAAAAAGTTCAGCAACGTCGCCGCCGTCGCAAGGCCGGAGTACGTGAGCTTGAAAACATGGTAAACAACCTGAATGAGCTGACGGTGGGTTCGCCCGTGGTACATCAGGAACATGGTGTCGGTCGCTATATGGGCTTGCAGATTTTGCAGTTTGGCGGCATTGAAGCAGAATTTTTAGCACTGGAATACGCCAATAACGATAAATTGTACGTGCCCGTGGCCTCATTGCATCTGATTGGCCGTTATACGGGCATGAGTCCTGAGAATGCGCCATTACATAAATTAGGCGGAGATCAATGGAGCAAAACCAAGAAAAAAGCCATTGAACGGATTCATGATGTTGCTGCTGAATTATTAGAAATTCACGCAAAACGTGCGGCAAAAACTGGCTATGCCTTTCAATTTGATCAGACAGAGTATTTAAGCTTTGCCGAGGCGTTTCCGTTTGAGGAAACCCCCGATCAACAAACGGCCATTGATACCATTTTGGAAGACATGCAACGTGCTCAGCCAATGGATCGGGTTATTTGCGGTGATGTTGGTTTCGGCAAAACCGAAGTATCCATGCGCGCAGCATTTATTGCCGTACAAAGTGGCAAGCAAGTAGCGGTGTTAGTCCCGACCACGTTATTGGCGCAGCAGCATTATCAAAACTTCCGCGATCGCTTTGCAGATTGGCCGGTGCGTATCGAAGTGATGTCGCGCTTTGTCACCCCCAAACAACAAAAAGCCATTAACGATGATTTAGCACAAGGCAAAGTCGATATTGTCATTGGCACACATGCGTTGCTGTCGAAAGAAATTCAGTACAAAACCCTTGGACTGGTGGTCATTGATGAAGAACACCGCTTTGGCGTACGACAAAAAGAACATTTTAAAAAAATTCGCCACGAACTGGATATGCTGACATTGACGGCAACGCCCATTCCCCGCACGTTAAACATGGCCATGGCAGGGTTACGGGATATATCCATTATCGCCAGCCCACCGCCGAACCGGCATGCCATCAAAACCTTTGTCAGTGAATGGATGGATGCGCAAATTCAAGAAGCCTGTCAGCGGGAAATAAAGCGCGGGGGGCAAGTCTTTTTTTTACATAATGATGTCAAAACCATGCCAAAAATGGCACTGGAATTAGCCAAGCTGCTTCCGGACGCCCGTATTGAAAGCGCACACGGTCAAATGCCAGAGCGCGAGTTAGAACAAATTATGCTGGATTTTTATCATCAGCGTTTTAATGTGTTATTGAGTACCACCATTATTGAAAGCGGTATCGACATTCCCAGCGCCAATACCATCATCATCAATCGCGCAGATAAGCTAGGTTTAGCGCAATTGCACCAACTACGCGGTCGAGTGGGACGTTCCCATCATCGCGCCTATGCGTATTTAATTGTACCGCCTAAAAAACTGATGAGTAAAGATGCCATTAAGCGTTTAGACGCCCTGGAAGCATCCGGTGATTTGGGCGCAGGGTTTATGCTGTCCTCACACGACATGGAAATCAGAGGCGCAGGCGAGTTGCTGGGTGATGATCAAAGTGGTCAAATTCAGGAAATCGGTTTTACGCTGTATACCGAACTGCTGCAACGCGCCGTAAACGCCTTGAAATCCGGCAAACAACCTGCGTTAGACGCGCCAATGGAAAGCCAAGCAGAAGTTGATTTACAGGCCGCCGCCTTGATTCCTGAAGATTATTTACCGGATATTCATGCGCGATTGGTACTGTATAAACGCATCGCTAACACCGACAATACTGATGAATTACGTGAATTACAGGTCGAAATGATTGACCGTTTCGGCCTATTCCCCGAACCAGTGAAAACCTTATTTGCCGTTACTGAATTAAAGCAGAAAGCTATTAAATTGGGTATTAAAAAAATAGACGCCAATGCGACAGGTGGGCGGCTTATTTTTAGCAGCGAGCCCTTGATCAATACCATGGCGTTAATCACCTTAATACAGACAGAAGCGCAATGCTACAAGTTTGATGGCAGCGATAAACTCAAGTTTATTAAACCTTTTACGACCACTCAAGAAAAAATTGCGTTTATTGCAGCGTTGTTAAACACGCTGTCAAATTAAGGAATATGCTTTAATTTTCAAATTATCCAAAAAACTTATCGATAATCAGTATATACAAAAAGATCATTTTGTATATACGTACCTAGGTGTCCCTAAGATACATCCGTTTTAATCTTAAATTTATACTCACCCCCCTATACTGTAGGCTACATCCAACCAGTATCCAGCAAGATAGGGAAGCCGCATGAAATTAACGCTATTAACATTAAGCTTGGTATTCTGGAGCTTAAATGCCCAAGCACATAAACTCAGTGACGGCTTTCTGGCTCTGCAAGTTGAAGGCAAGCATATTGCTGGTCAATGGGATATTGCATTACATGACTTAGACCATGCCATAAAACTGGATTTAGACAATGACGGCAACATTACGCTGGAGGAGTTACACAATCGTCAAAACGCCGTCAATACCTACGCAATAACCAGACTTAGCATCACCGCTGAAAAACAAGCCTGCCCATTGCTGCCCACAGACCTGTTGATCAATGCACACAGCGATGGGAATTATGCGGTGCTAAAGCTCCAGGCAGATTGCCCCATTGAGCCAACAATATTAACCATTGGTTACCGGTTATTTTTCGATCTCGACCCGCTGCATCGTGGCTTATTAAAATTACAGCGCGGTGAACGCACCGACTCAACCATATTCAGTCCTGCTAATAACAGCGTCGAATTTACCCAATCCAAGCCTCGTAACCCTTGGGAGGAACTGCGCAATTTTGCGCTTGAAGGCATTTGGCATATCTGGATTGGCTATGACCATATCCTGTTTTTGCTTAGTCTTCTGCTCCCAGCAGCAATGGTGCATATTGGCCAAAACTGGCAGGCACGCTTAAGTTTTAAAGTCTCCTTTTGGGATGTGTTTAAGGTGGTGGGTGCATTTACCCTAGCGCACTCTATCACCTTAAGCTTGGCGGTATTGGGTTACGTGTCCCTGCCTTCGCGTTTGGTGGAGTCAGCCATTGCCGCCTCCGTCGCCATTGCTGCGCTCAATAATATTTTCCCGGTATTCTCAAAATGTCGAACGCTACTGGCTTTTAGCTTTGGACTGATTCATGGGTTGGGTATTGCCAGTGTATTGCTGGAGATGGAACTACCCACGTCGCAACGCTTGCTAAGCCTGGTGGGTTTTAATGTCGGCGTGGAGGCTGGACAATTGGCTATCGTCAGCGTGGCGTTGCCTTTGATTACCTATTTTAGCCAGTACCGGTTTTATACCCCCCTAATCCTAAAATCCGGTTCTGCATGCATTACGGGCATTGCCTTGTTTTGGTTGGTAGAGCGTAGCTTTGATCTGCAAATTGACTTTTTTTGATACCCACTGATAAAAATTATGATAAAAATTAAGACAAAGCAAGCCATCGCATTAACTGTATGCTTGCAGTGGTTGCTACTATTAGTGACACTGATACCTTTACTCTCGGTCTCTTTAAGCGTACAGCAAGCCATGAACATTACCTTGAGCGACTGGCATGATGGTTTTAATCATCCCTGGCGCGGCTGGGATCATTTACTGACCATGCTTAGCGTGGGCATTTGGGCGACGCAATTGCGCGGGCAAGCCATTTGGCTGTTGCCGCTGGCATTCGTCAGTGTCATGAGTGTCGGCGGCCTTGCTGGAGCGGCAGGTTTTTCCGTTCCCAGCGTGGAACTGTTGGTATTACTTTCTGGCGTAGTCTTCAGTGTATTCATCGTCCGCAGGGTGCGTTTCAGCACTAAAGTCAATGTGCTCATCGTGGCCTTTTTCGCATTTTTTCACGGCTACGCGCATGGCACTGAAATAGCGACATCCGCCAGTTTATTCTCCTACACCTTGGGATTTATGCTGGCGACACTGTTGCTGCATGGCGCTGGAATATTGACTGCACGCTTCATGATAGTTGCCCTTGCGCTTTTTGTGGGGGGTAGCGCCTATGCAGAGCAAAGTGCTAGCGACTCAAGTGTAAAAACAAAATCAACCACCAAAGCAAAATCAAAAGCAGATGAGCCAATAGAACTTGAAGAAATGGTGGTCACAGAACGTGCCGACACCCAAATTGGTATTGCCGACAGTGCCTCGCAAGGTAATGTCGGACAGGAGCAGCTAAAATACCGCCCCATCAGCCGACCCGGCGAAATTCTCGAAACCGTGCCTGGCCTGATTTCGTCCCAGCATAGTGGCGAAGGCAAGGCCAGCCAGTATTATTTACGTGGTTTTAATCTGGATCATGGTACAGATTTTTTAACGCAGATCGACGGCGTGCCGGTCAATATGTTGTCGCACGCCCACGGACAGGGCTGGACAGACACCAATTTTCTGATTCCTGAGTTGATCCAAACCGTCAACTATAAAAAAGGCAACTACTACGCGGAAAATGGCGATTTCTCCAGCGTTGGTTCCGCCAATATCCAATATTTTAAGGATTTTCCCAGCAACACCCTAAAATTTACCGGCGGTAGTTTTGATTATTATCGCGGATTGGTTGCAGGTTCACATAAACTCGGTGATGGCAATCTGCTGTTCGCGGGTGAAACGGTACACAATGGCGGGCCGTGGACGGTGAGCAACGACTATCTCAAGTTTAATGGACTGCTGCGCTATAGCGAAGAACACGGTGATGCTGGCTGGAGCATCACTGCAATGGCGTATAAAGCCGATTGGAATGCGACCGACCAAATTCCTAAGCGTGCAGTCACGCAAGGTTTGCTTGGGCGCTTCGATACACTTGATCCGACTGATGGCGGTAAAAGCCAGCGGTATAGCCTGACTACTGAATGGCACCGTTTGACGGGTAGCAGTGAAACCAAAATAATGGCGTATGGGCTTTATTCCAAACTGGATATATTTTCAAACTTTACCTACTTTTTAAATAATGCCGTGCGTGGCGACCAATTCGCCCAACCTGATGAACGTTGGGCTTCCGGCCTCAAAGCCACACACACATTTTTTCATCAGATTGGCGATGCCGAATCTGAGAGTACGCTTGGCTTACAAATCCGTAACGATAACATCCATAATGGTTTGTTGCTCACACAAGCCAGACAAGCCTACGACACCGTGCGGGTAGATGACGTTTGGGTAACCAGTGCCAGCCCCTATGCGGAAAACAAAACCCGCTGGAATGAATGGTTGCGGTCTAGTTTGGGAGTGCGTTTTGATGGTTTTCGTTTTAATGTGGCCAACAGCAATACCACCGAAAACAACGGTAACCGCACAGACGGACTGGTTAGCCCGAAGCTTGGCCTAGTTTTCGGCCCTTGGGCTGAGACCGAATTTTATCTCAACGGCGGACTTGGTTTTCACAGCAACGATGCGCGGGGAGTGAATACCAGAATTGACCCAAAATCAGGGACTACCGTTGAACGCGCTGTTCCCTTGGCGCGCACTTACGGTGCAGAAATTGGCGCACGCACCTCTTGGATAAAAGGCTTGCAAAGTAGCTTGGCGGTGTGGTGGTTGGATATTGACTCAGAATTGTTATTCGTCGGCGATGCCGGCACAACCGAAGCCAGCCGCCCCAGTCGCCGCTATGGTGTGGAATTTTCGAACTATTATTCACCCATTGACTGGCTCACTTTCGACGCAGATTTCAGCTTTTCAAAATCACGTTTTCGGGGCGACGATCCTGCCGGTAATTTCATTCCCGGGTCGGTCGAAACCGTCATTGCCTCAGGTGCCACGTTTCATGATATCTATGGCGGCTTTTTCGGTGGACCGCGTCTGCGTTACTTCGCCCCCCGCGCTTTGATTGAAGATAATAGTGTCAGGTCAAATGCCACGCTGTTAGTGTCAGCGATGCTCGGCTACAAATTCAATAAAACGTGGGCGGTGCAGGCGGAGCTGTTCAACTTGTTGAATAGGAATGACAGCGGCATTGACTACTATTACGTATCCCAGTTAAGAAATGAGACTGCACCGATCAATGATATTCATTTTCATCCTGTCGAACCTGTTAGTTTTCGCATGAGTTTGACAGCGAATTTCTAATTTCTCACCTAAAACTGACGTTAATTTTAATCACTTTATGAAAATATTCCCTACGCTAATAGTCACAATCGGCTGCATGACACTTTTAACGGCTTGTAACAAAGGCAACGAAATCGCTGGTCGCAGCCAAGATTCAGCCTCTAAATCAGCCCGCTACCTCAAGGATCGCTTGCCTGCCGATCAACGCCTGGCATTTGAAGTGTCATTTTTTACCATACGTGATTCCATTAAAGATGGCAGTGCATTTTTAAAAGCAGTTGATGGCAAGACACCCGCACAAATTATTGAAAAGGGCAAAGCCATTTATACAGAACGTAAAATGGCTGGAGTGGCTGAGTATCTAAAATATGCAACTTGGGAAGAAATGTTGGCAAGTTTTACCAAAGAGAGGGTCGCGCAAAGCATTCAACCGTTAGATGCCAGGGAAAAACAGGCGCACACTGTTTTATATAAGCTATAAGCCTCTGATAGTTGTGAACAGTCAAAAAAACAGGGTGAATAAATGTAACTGTTCAACAACAAGCTCAACACCAATACCAAAGGGGCGTTTTATACGGTCTTTGAACCAGAACGGGGGAGAGCATTGGTGCGTAAGATTGCGTTTTGCCATACCCAAAAACACGGCAGTTGGCTCAACATCGCCGTTGTGAGTTGAACTCCATGACTCGGCAGTACATGACGGGGCAGCGCATTGGCAATATTGAAACTTTACAGAAAGAAATTTCTGCATGGTCAATTAATGTGACCAACCAGCCGCATGGTGTCAATTGGCACATGAAAATCAGCGATGTACACACTAAGTCTAATATTTGACGATGCACTAAGCTTGACTGAAGTATCTAGCTAATCAGAAGAGGCTTTACAAGCAGGCAGGAAAAAGACAATCCAAGCCTTACATTTATCAGGCTAATTATCGTAAGCGTTTGTATTTATTTTGGCTTGTGCTAGCCTTAATTGCGGAGTGAGTGATTAAGGGCGTATAAATTTTGTAAAGCGCACCCATAAATTCAGAGGCGTTAGCCTGTATTATTTTCGTGTTTATTTTGTCTTAGCACCCCGAAAAGGACTGCCACATCATGTTATACACACATTTTTATTATCCGCAGCACCCTGATTTTCTGCCGCAACACAGCATCGTTGTTAGTCCACAGACAGTAACCCCAATGGAAGTAATCTAATGGCATTACGTTTAGGAATTATTGGTCTCGGACGAATTGGCCGCGGTGTTTTACGGGCAAATTTTGCGCAGATTGTCGGTGGCCGCTTTGATCTGTGTGTCATCAGCGACGTTATGCCCATTGATCAAGTCGCCTACCTACTGGAAAACGACAGTACCTACGGCAAACCACCCTTCTCGCTAGAGTACATCGGTGATGATTTAATTCTAGGGGGTAAAAAGGTACACTACGTGCGCGGTGATCGACGGCGCGGACTGACAGAAAGCGAAAGTTTTAATGCGTTACGGGCATTGAATCTGGACGTCATTTTAGACGCTACTGGCACTGCGTCAATTGCCGATTTACAGATGTTAATTGATCAACACATCAGCAAAAAAACGCTGTGTACCTCGAATATTGCAGGCATTGATCTTAGCCTGATCTTTGGCGTCAATGACCATGAATATAACTCGGAACAGCACCATATTATTTCTGCCAGCACTTGCACCGGAAACGCCTTCATACCGGTAGCCGCTATCCTTGATAAACACATTGGTATTAATTTCGCGCACATTGTTACCATTCATCCGGCCTTATCTGATCAACGGGTACTGGATGGTTATCATGCTATCCCACAGCTAGGACGAACGTGTGCGGCATCCATCGTACCAACCAGCACCAATGTCGATAAATCCGCCACCTTAGTATTGCCTTCGCTTATCGGCAAGCTGAGTTCTATTTCCTACCGAGTTCCAACGGCTATCGTTTCTGCAATGGATATTGCTCTAACGCTATCTAGGGATACTTCGCGTGAAGAATGTACCGAACTGTTTGAACAATACGCTAAAACAAGCCTTGCGGGCATCATTCACTGTGAATATGGTTCATGGGGGCATCAACGCGTAAGCATTGATTATATAGGCAGTGAGTATTCAAGCATCATACTGATGCATCACCTTGAAGTGGTTAATGGCCGACACCTCAACATGTCACTGATGCATGATAACGAGCAGGCCTATTGCTACCGTGTACTGGATACCTTAGGCGTTATCAGTCAACGCATGGCGTAGCCTGCATCTTCCGAGCAAATACGCTGCATACAGCGTTGACTATTGTTAACAATTCCATTAGGCAAAAAAATGCGCAATTAAATTGCGCATTTTTTTTATCGCTATGCTTAAATAGAATAAAGAATTATTCTTCTGTCATATTTCTAGCAACCATGGTTGATCTCGCTTGATCTAGCTGCGCTAGCAAAGGCCGCGTTTGCGTTTTAAAATAAGCCAGCAAGGCTCTATTAATCGGCACAGAATGCGGTAATGCTACCGTTAACGGATCTTTATGTACGCCATTAACAAGGAATTCATAATGTAAATGGGGGCCGGTCGCTAGACCTGTTTGTCCAACATAGCCAATTATCTGACCCTGTTTAACGCTATCGCCTTCATTTAAGTCTTCATTAAACGCAGAAAGATGGCCGTACAAGGTAGTGTATTCAGTACCATGTTGAATGGTAACTACCTGACCATAACCGCCTTTTCTACCTTTAAAGGAAACGTTCCCATCACCTGTTGACTTAATCGGCGTGCCAGTACTTGCCGCGTAATCAACGCCTTTATGCGCACGAATGCGGTTTAAAACCGGATGTCTACGCGCAGGATTAAATAACGAACTGACCTTAGCAAAATCCAACGGATTTCTTAAGAAGGCTCTACGCATTACATCACCTTCAGGGGTGAAGTAACTGATCGTACCATCGTTATC
>JAPLRW010000167.1:1741-10557 GCA_026398935.1 Methylococcales bacterium | reverse complement strand
CCTGCCAACCACGCGGCTAAACTGTCAGACGTCACTTCCCAAGTCGCTGGAATGGCGTGCTGATTTAATAATAGTATGTCTGGAAACCACAGGGCAATCTTATTTGTGTCCCGCCATTGCCGCAGATCATTTAAGGCGGTTAATAATACCCAGTCTGGTTGCAAGGCATTAATTAATAAAGCCATCTGTTGCATAGCGAGAATAGCCATATGATGCGCTGCAACATCATTAAATTGCCAGTGTTGCTGAGCAATACGAACTTGATCGGCAAACGCGCCGCCCCCTGCGACCACGACAGTGCTGGTTTCGCTGCTCGCAATGCGCTCTAAACACGCCGTTAAACTAGCGTTTTGTAGCAAGCTACCGCCTAATTTTATGATCTGCATTCAGGGAGTCTCGACTGTTAAGCCGTCATATCGCGCAATAATTGTAGCAGCGCTTCTGCTTTATCAAAACTTTCTTGATATTCTTCTTCCATGACTGAATCATTAACAATACCCCCGCCCGCCCAACAACGAATGGTTTTATTTGAGTGTACGAAGGTACGAATAGCGATATTGGTATCCATATTACCATTAAAGCCAATATAGCCGATGGCACCACAGTATACGCCTCTCCGGTGCGGCTCTATTTCTTCAATGATTTCCATCGCGCGAATTTTAGGCGCACCCGTAATCGAGCCACCCGGAAAGCAACTGCGCAATAAGTCCACGGCATACTGCCCTTCGGCTAACTGTCCCGTTACCGTACTAACTAAATGATGCACGGTTGCATAGCTTTCAATGGCAAAAAGAACGGGCACTTTGACCGAACCTACCTGACAACTTTTACTGATATCGTTGCGCAATAAATCTACGATCATCACGTTTTCAGCTTTATCTTTTGTACTACTGAGCAATGCGTCGATTTGTGCCTGGTTCTCAGTAGAATCGCTTTTTCTTGGGCGCGTGCCTTTTATGGGTTTACTCTCAACCTTACCTGCCGTCACTTTTAAAAAGCGTTCAGGGGATGAACTTAAAATTTGTACACCGGGTAGATTTAAATAACCGCTAAATGGCGCAGCATTCTGTTGGCGTAATCGCTGGTAAGCGTACCACGGATCACCTTGGCAGGACGCACTAAACCGCTGCGTTAGATTAACCTGATAACAATCCCCTTCTTTGAGATAGGCTTTAATCTTATTAAACGCTGCACCATAATATGGTTGATCCATATTGGCGACAATCGCACTGGTCACTGTAAAAACATCACTGGTTTCGCTTGCCGACGGAGTACCGCTAAAATGCTTAATTAAGCGTTGCCATTCCTGAGCGTTTATTTGCTGCCCTACCAGCCAACTTTTCTGCTGCTGGTGATCAACAACAACCGCCCAAGGATAAATGCCAATGGCCATTTCAGGCAGTTGCTCCGCATCCTGCGCGTGAATAGGTAGTTTTTCCAGGCGTCTGGCTAAATCATAACTAAAATACCCTAACGCACCGCCATTAAAAGGCAACCCAAAATCCTCAGTAAACGCATTCTTTAGCAAGTGCTGCTTTAATACGCTAAAAGGATCAGCCAGTGAAACACTGATGTCACTGGCGGTAGTGATTGTCGTCGTAGCCCCGTTAGTCACCAAGGTAGTCACTGGGTCACACGCCATAATATCGTAGCGCCCTTGTTGACTATAGGGAAAACCACTGTCTAAAAAAATTGACCAGGCTTGGTTTGCTATCGTCGTAAATACGCTGGCACTGTCCTTAAGATAAGGCAGCTGATGAATAAGAGGGTTCAATATCGACATTAAGAAGGAATGAAAAGTCAGCCGTGTAGCAAGCTGTTAGGGAGAAGAAGAAGCGTCTAAATGACACAAGCGCTTTATTCATTACGAATCGCCCGTATTATTAACGCTTAGCAGCTTGTTTTTGCATTTATTATTTTTAGGCGAACTATACCATAAAACCCAGCCTGGCTAAACTGCAACACGGCTGGCTACGCGTTCTAAAAATAGAGCAGCCGTCATTGCTATTTTTATTTGTACGCTTGAATCAGCTTAATAATATCGCCACAGCGCGCATCGACCAATACCTGATTAAAGCCGCACGCTTGAACATTTTTAATGGTTTCGCGATTAATATTTGCGCCAACAGCCGCTAATACCAACGGATTGAGTAAGTGCATCATCCTCGCTAATAAAGGCTTTGAACTGAGGACATGCTCCAATAAGATCACTTGCCCGCCGGGCTTACATACGCGGTATAATTCACGCAGCCCTCTACGCGGTGCTGCGACAGAACAAAACACAAACGTAGCAACAACGGTATCAAAGCTATTATCTGCATAATAAAGCTGTTCGACATCCATTAAATCCAGATGCACATCAATACCTTTGCGCACGCGTTTCTGTTGCGCTAGTGCTAACATGTCTGGACTGAAATCTATCGCCGTCAAACGCGTGTTTTTAGGATAATACGAAAAATTCTTCCCCGTACCGACACCTACTTCTAAAATATGCTCACCCTCTACCTTAGACCATAACCGTTTCCGCCAGCGACTAAATAACAAGCCCTCAATAACGGCTTCCATGCCGTCATAATAAGGAGCAAGTCGATTGTAGCGTTTAATAATTGTGCTGCTGTCTGGCTTCATCATCATTCCCAGTAAAAAGGCTTGAACAGTCCATAATAAGTATTCATGCCCCCCTTTTTACCCTAAAGAGTACAAGTCAACGGGGGATTTTATTTACATAGCTAATCTAAGGTGTCCTCTAAAACGGAATATCATCATCAAAATCTTCATACTCAGGTGGCATGGGCGGCATTTGTGTTTGCTGTGCAGCCGTAGGCGCGGTATTTTGTGTTGCGCCGCCTGCATAAGCATTACTTGCGGGCTGAGGCTGCCCCATGGTATTTGGCTGATTGTCAGGAAAATTGCCTGTGCCACCCGTGCGACTACCGAGCATTTGCATTTCTTCTGCAATAATTTCAGTCGTATAGCGTTCGTGACCGTCTTTATCCTGCCATTTTCTGGTTTGTAACCGCCCTTCTATATAAACCTGACTGCCTTTTTTTATATATTCACCCGCAATTTCTGCCAGCCGATTAAAAAAGATAACTCGATGCCACTCAGTAGCTTCTTTCCGATCACCGGTTTGTTTGTCTTTCCAGCGCCGCGTTGTAGCCAAGCCAATGGTTGTCACTGCACCACCGGAGGGCATGTAGCGCACTTCAGGATCAGCCCCCAAATTTCCAATCAACGTTACTTTATTTAACATATCATTCTCCGTGTGGTATTGATGTTAACTGACAATACAACTTGTCATTGGCGCATAGTGCTTTGTATTATAACTCGCTGTTTCGATTTTTTTAGCTTGACTGAAAAGAATAGAGATAAATCAACGTGTTTTCATCAGCGGTTTGCGTTGCGGAAACGACTATATAACAGATAAATTGTAAGGTGTATTCACCGAAGAACACCCATCGGCAGTTTGCTGGCGCGAAACCGTCCTACAGCACTATAATACTGCTCATTCTTTAGCAGTCACTTCATACACCTCTGCGTGTAGCCGCCAACATAAAACATGAAATTATTAGCCGTAGAAACTTCAACCGAAGCCTGTTCCGTTGCGTTATTTATTGATGGCGAGGTGCAGGAACGTTTTGAACTAGCGCCCAAAACCCATACTAAATTAATCCTGCCGATGATTGATGCATTAATGGCCAGCGCAGAATTAAAACCGCAACAGCTTGATGCGTTAGCTTTCAGTCGCGGCCCCGGGTCTTTTACTGGCGTACGCATTGCGACAGGTGTCATCCAAGGTATTGCGTTTGGTGCTGATTTGCCCGTAGTACCCGTTTCAACTTTAGCCGCGTTGGCACAGGATTTTTTTATGCGCAGTGCCATTACAGTTGCCTATACGGCAATGGATGCGCGTATCAGCGAAATATTTTGGGGGGTTTACCAGTATAACAGCGAAGGCTTTGCTGAATTAGTCGGCGAGGAAGCGGTTACTCCACCTGCAGATGTCAATATACCTGCAGTATCGGGCGCAGGTATTGGTTCTGGCTGGTCGGTGTATCACGGGATTTTAATGGCCAAATTACAGGCGCAGGTATTACAGGTAGATGCTGACTGTTTGCCGCACGCGGCAGCGATTGCCCGCTTGGGTGTATATGGATTCGGCCTAGGTCAGGCAGTGGCCGCTGAACATGCCATGCCGGTTTATTTACGCGATAAAGTGGCTAAAACGGAGGCTGAGCGCCACGCGGCAAAGTCGGCTTAGAAAAACCCCTACATCATGCAACACCGCTACGAGGTCTAGGGAATATTTTTTTTAAAAAAATCCCCCTTTATGCCCTTTGGGTATCAATCCCCCTTTGACGTGTGCCCGTTAGGGTAAAAAAAGGGGGCGCAACCTTTACTTGCTAGGTTATTTATTGCGCGTTACCTAATAGCGTATAATAAACGCCTTTAAAGCAGCTTCCCACCACAATACCATGGCGCAATATTTTGAAATTCATGCTGAAAACCCACAGCGTCGCTTAATCCTGCAAGCGGTTGACATTATCCGTAAAGGCGGCATTATCGCTTATCCTACGGATTCTTCTTATGCCCTCGCCTGTCATATCGGCGATAAACAAGCCGTTGATACGATACGCCGCATTCGACAACTGGATGAAAAACACGATTTCACCTTAATTTGTAAAGATTTGGCGCAGGTTTCAACGTTTGTAAAAGTGAGCAATGATGCGTATCGCTTAATCAAATCGCTAACGCCTGGCGCGTTTACGTTTATTTTGGATGCCACCAAAGAAGTCCCTCGGCGTTTACAACATGCCAAAAAGAAGACCATTGGTATTCGTATTCCCGTGCATCCGGTGGCACAATTGTTGGTTGAAGAACTGGGTGAGCCGTTATTAAGCACCACCTTGATTTTGCCCAATCAGCAAGAAGCCATGACCGATCCGTACGAGATTCGCGACAAGCTGGATCATGAACTGGCATTGATTATTGATTGTGGGGTTATTGACTACGAACCAACCACCATTATTGGATTTACCGATAATAGCGCGGTGTTAATTAGACAAGGTAAAGGCATCGCGCCGATGCTGGAGGATTACTGATAATGGATGAATTGTCGCTGGTACAGCGTATTGTGGTGTGGATATTACCGGTCGTTTTTGCGATTACTGTGCATGAAGTCGCGCATGGCTGGGTTGCGAAACAATACGGTGACAGAACCGCATTTATGATGGGACGTTTAACCTTAAACCCCATTAAACATGTCGATTTAGTTGGTACGTTACTTATCCCTGGCTTGTTGTTACTAACCGGAACAGGATTTATTTTTGGCTGGGCAAAACCAGTTCCGGTTGATGCTAGAAATTTTAAAAACCCGCGCCGTGATATGGCGATAGTGGCACTCGCAGGCCCTGTGTCTAATTTATTAATGGCCTTAATCTGGGCATTATTGGCGAGAATAGGCGTAACCCTGAATGTGGACTTTATTTCACAGCCATTGATTAATATGGGTGTTGCGGGCATTTCCATTAACTTGGTATTGGCATTACTTAACTTGTTACCGATTCCACCACTGGATGGTAGTCGCATTCTATCCGGCATTTTGCCCGTGCAACTAGCGTGGCAATATAACAAACTGGAACGTTTTGGTTTTATCATTATCCTACTGCTGTTATCCACCAGTGTGTTGAATATTATCTTGGCCTATCCCATGTTTGAAGCGCAAAAATTGTTTTTTACTATCGCTGGATTGTAATGTTGCTGTCTGTAAACAGTGCCCCCGAACCTGAACAAGCGTCACCAACTCCCACACTGACCACGATTAAAGTACAAGGCGAGGCTTATGGAGCCTTGCCTGATGATTTATACATCCCCCCCGATGCCCTGCAAGTTTTTCTGGATGCTTTTGAAGGCCCTCTAGATTTATTGTTGTATCTGATTCGTAAGCAGAACTTAGATATTGTACATATTCCGGTCGCTGAAATTACCCGTCAATACATCAGTTATATTGCACTGATGGGTACATTGCAACTGGATCTGGCCGCCGAATATTTAGTGATGGCCGCTTGGTTGGCTGAAATTAAATCGCGGCTCTTATTACCCCGAAAAATAGAAGCCGAGGCGGAAGAAGAAGACCCGCGCGCCGAACTAATCCGACGTCTACAAGAATACGAACGCATCAAACAAGCCGCCGAAGAGATTGACGCTTTACCGCGCCTTGAACGAGATATTTTTGAAACGTTTATTGATGTCAGCGCGATTACTATTGATCGGCCTTTACCAGAAATAGAACTCAATGATTTATTACAGGCGTTTCAGACGGTTCTGCGCCGCGTACATCAACTCAGCCACCATCAAATTATCAAAGAAACCTTATCCGTGCGTGAGCGCATGAGTGCTATTTTGCAAACGCTCAATGGTTTGGAACATGCCCTTTTCACCACGCTATTCACTAAAAAAGAAGGCAAACACGGGGTTATCGTTTCTTTCCTAGCGATTTTAGAGTTAAGTAAAGAAGGATTAATTGAGATTATTCAGCCAGAACCGTTTGCGGAGTTACGCGTTAGAAGCGTTGCAGGACAGTAGTTATTCAGCGCCACTTTTTAAAAAGTAGCGCTGAACAAAGGCGGTGTCGATTAGTTTTTTGTAAAATGCAAGCCATCCGGCGCGCTATCAACCTTAATAATGTCCCCTGCGCTAAACTCGCCCGATAAAATAGCTTGCGCTAATGGATTTTCAAGTTGTTGCTGAATCGCCCGTTTTAACGGTCTAGCACCGTAGACAGGATCAAAACCAGCCTCACCTAATGCATCCAATGCCGTATCGCTGATGTCAAAACCAATGTCACGATCCGCTAAGCGTTTACGCAAATGCGCAATCTGCACAGTGGTAATCGCTCTGATTTGACCACGTCCCAAGGGATGAAAAACCACCGATTCATCAATACGATTGATGAATTCGGGTCTAAAATGCATCCCGACAATCTCCATAACTGCCGCTTTCATCCGCTCGTAATTACCTTCACCCGCCAGCTCCTGAATAACATCCGAGCCTAAATTAGAGGTCATGACAATCACCGTGTTTCTAAAATCAACGGTTCTGCCCTGCCCATCGGTTAAACGCCCATCATCCAATACTTGTAATAAGACGTTAAACACATCTTTATGCGCTTTTTCAATCTCATCCATCAAGATCACGGAATACGGTTTACGTCTGACAGCTTCGGTTAAATAACCGCCTTCTTCATAGCCCACATAACCAGGAGGCGCGCCGATTAAGCGCGCTACCGAATGTTTTTCCATAAACTCGGACATATCAATCCGAATCATGGCATCTTCGGTATCAAACATAAAGTTGGCTAACGCTTTACATAATTCCGTTTTACCGACCCCTGTTGGCCCCAAAAACAAGAAAGAACCATTGGGACGATTCGGATCAGATAACCCGGCTCTGGAGCGACGAATGGCATTACTGACCGCTTTTAACGCTTCTTCCTGACCAATGACGCGCTTAGCCAGTTCGGCTTCCATACGCAATAATTTATCCCGCTCGCCTTCCATCATTTTAGAAACCGGAATGCCCGTCCACTTTGAAACGACTTCGGCAATCTCCTCTTCCGTGACTTTATTGCGCAACAGTGTCATTTCTTGCATTTCTGCTTGCGCGGCTAAATCCAGTTGTTTTTCCAGTGAAGGAATAATGCCGTATTGCAACTCCGATAGTCGCGCAAAGTCATTCGCGCGACTAGCGGCTTCCAATTCAATTCTGGAGTGATCCAGTTTTTCTTTAATCGCCGCTGTGCCTTGCACCGCTGCTTTTTCCGCTTTCCAGATTTCGTCTAAATCGGAATATTCTTTTTCTAGCTCACCAATGTCAGTTTCCAAGGCATCCAAACGTTTTTTTGAAGCGGCATCAGTCTCTTTTTTCATCGCTTCACGTTCGATTTTTAACTGAATCAAGCGTCGATACAGCTTATCCATTGCTTCCGGTTTGGAATCAATTTCCATACGGATGCGACTGGCGGCTTCATCAATCAAATCAATAGCTTTATCCGGCAATTGCCGATCAGCAATATAACGGTAAGACAAGGTTGCCGCGGCAACAATCGCCGGATCAGTAATATCAACACCATGATGTACTTCGTACTTTTCTTTCAAGCCACGTAAAATGGCGATGGTATCTTCAACAGACGGCTCGTCCACCAATACTTTCTGAAAACGCCGCTCTAACGCCGCATCTTTTTCGATGTATTTGCGGTATTCATCCAGCGTCGTCGCACCCACGCAATGCAACTCACCGCGCGCCAAAGCGGGTTTTAACATATTACCGGCATCCATTGCGCCCTCGGCTTTACCCGCACCAACCATGGTGTGTAACTCGTCAATAAACAGAATAACCTGCCCTTCCTGTTTCGCCAGATCGTTTAAGACTGCTTTTAAGCGTTCTTCAAACTCACCGCGAAACTTAGCGCCCGCAATCAAAGCGGCCATATCCAAAGACAAGACTTGCTTGCCTTTTATCCCCTCAGGGACTTCGCCATTAACAATCCGTTGCGCCAAACCTTCCACGATAGCCGTCTTGCCCACACCCGGCTCACCGATTAATACCGGGTTATTTTTGGTACGACGTTGTAATACCTGAATGGTACGGCGAATTTCATCATCACGACCAATGACCGGATCAAGCTTGCCTTTTTCAGCGCGCTCAGTAAGATTGATGGTGTATTTTTTTAACGCCTGACGCTGATCTTCGCTATTCGGATCATTGACTGCCTGCCCGCCACGCACACTTTCAATCGCTTTTTCTAAGGCTTTTTT
>JAPLRW010000167.1:0-1704 GCA_026398935.1 Methylococcales bacterium | reverse complement strand
AGGCTTTTTGCGATACCCCTGCTTTGGTAAAAGCATCATTCAAGCTGCCTTTAGAGGTACACGCGGCTAAGAGAAATATTTCACTGGAAATGTACTCGTCTTGGCGTTGCTGCGCCATTTTATCGGTCAGGTTCAGCATTTTAGAGAGTTCGTTCGAAATCTGCACATCGCCGCCGGAACCTGACACTGTCGCCAACCGTTTTAAGCTTGCCTGACATTCAGTGCGTAAGGCGTTTACGTTCGCGCCACTTTGCTTGAGTAACGGCTCGGCAGTCCCACCCTGCTGATCTAATAACGCCAGCATCAAATGCACTGGCTCAATGAATTGATGATCGTTGCCCAATGCCATACTTTGCGCATCGCTCAACGCCAGTTGAAATTTACTGGTTAGTTTGTCCATTCTCATAGCAGTAGCCTCTTTATAAAAAGAATTTCTATATCATTAGAAAGGTGGGGGGTGTTTTGTGTTTTTCAAGGACGATTTGATGACAAGACTTAGGAATGAATATTTAATAATATGCCGCTGTGTGTAGGGTGTGTTTCACACACCTTATTCATTATTTGGTGCATGAAATGTACTCTACACAACGGCCATTTTTAGTATCGTTATATTCCGGAATACAACGTTTGAATAGTAGGTTTATCCTGTGTGATTGATGTTGACCTTACTGATACCGTTTAGCCATTTCGCCTAATGGAATGGCTTTAATTTTACTGGCGTGCCCCGCCGAACCAAATGCTTCATAACGTGTTTGGCACAGTATTTGTATTGCGTCTCTGGCGGCGTGATAGATTTTACGCGCATCCAATTCCGATGCGTTTTCGGGATTGGCTAAAAAGCGGCGCATCGCACCCGTGGAAGCCATGCGCAAATCCGTATCAATATTAACTTTACGTACCCCGTATTTAATGCCTTCCACAATTTCTGCAATCGGCACACCATAGGTTTCGGGAATCTCACCACCGAAGGCATTGATGATTTCTAGCCACTCTTGCGGCACTGAACTGGAACCGTGCATCACAAAATGGGTGTTCGGCAAGCGTTGTTGTAATGCTTTTAAACGGCTAATCACCAGCACTTCACCCGTCGGTGGTTTACTGAACTTATAAGCGCCGTGACTTGTGCCAATCGCAACCGCCAAGGCATCAATTTGCGTTTGTTTAACAAATTCTACCGCTTCATCAGGATCGGTTAGCAATTGACTGTGATTAGCATCTTGCTGATTTTCCAACGAACCCAAACAACCAATTTCGCCCTCAACCGATACGCCACACGCATGCGCCATCCTAACCACAGTACGCGTAACGTCCACGTTATAGTCAAATGATGCAGGCGTTTTCATATCTGCCAGCAAAGAGCCGTCCATCATCACGGAACTGAAACCGGATTGAATGGCTTGCGCGCAGATGTCGGGCGTGGGCGCGTGATCCCTGTGCATGACCACCGGAATATGCGGATATTGTTCAACCGCGGCCAAAATTAAATGGCGCAGAAAAACTTCCCCCGCATAGCGATTCGCACCCGCAGAACCTTGCATAATCACCGGACTGTTACAGGCATCCGCCGCTTGCATAATGGCTTGCACCTGTTCCATATTGCTGATGTTAAATGCCGGAACTGCAAAGCCATGTTCGGCGGCGTAATCCAACAGTTGACGCAATGATATTAAAGCCATAATCGCCCCTCCTTGAAGTTGTTTTTAT
>JAPLRW010000264.1 GCA_026398935.1 Methylococcales bacterium | reverse complement strand
GTGGGTAATAAGCGTTGTAATTCCGCCACAGAGCTGACGGCTTCGTATTGCGCATGGTTCGCTTGTAGCAAAGCGACCATTGAGCGTTGCACCAGCCGATCATTCTCGACTAACAGCACGTAAAGATCGCTTAAATCAACGCTTGCATTATGCGTGAGCGGTGCGTGATCTTCGTAGGTCAATGTTTCACTCGCGGGCAATTTCAGGCTAAAACGTGTGCCAATACCGGGTTTAGAGGTCAGTTTAAGACTGTGTTTGCTTAATAATTTCAGGGTGGCGGTAACAATAGATAACCCCAAGCCGATACCATTATCCCGATTTCTTTCTGGATTATTGAGTTGGTATAAGGGTTTGAAGATGTTTTCCTGCTCGGCTAAAGCAATGCCGATGCCGTTGTCGATAACATCCAGTCGAATATGCTTTCCGTGGTGAATGATGGCAATAGCAACGCTTGCGGTATTGCCTTTGCGGCTATCGGCATATTTGATGGCGTTGACCAACAGATTAGTGATTATACGTTTTAAGTGCTGACGGTCACTGTAGACGATAGCTTGTTTAGGCTGATGTTTTGATAGTAGCAGTTTAACGTTTTGCTGCTCAGCCCGAAAGCGGTTTTCTTGCATGATTTCTGCCAGCATAATGCGTATATCAAAACGGCTGAGCTGTAGGCGAATGATGCCTGACTCCAATCCTGATATGTCTAACATGGCGTTAACGGCACTGCACAAGGCTTTGTTAGCCATTATCGCATCATTAAGGTATTCCAATGCTTGTGGGGTATCGCCTCGCGATAATGCGCTCCAGCTCACGTCCAGAAAGTTTTCTACCGGCTGCATAACATTTCTTAAATCATGCGCTGCATTCGCCATGAATCTGGATTTATCCTGATTTTGCTGTTCGGCCTGCCAGCGGGACTGTTCTTTAAAGGCAACTAACGCCGCTGCATTGGTGTTGGTTGCTTCTCTAGCCTGATAGAGGTCGGTTTCACGCAGAAAGGTGTTGCGTGCCGCGCGTTCCTGTTCAAGCGTCATTAAATAACCAATGATGCAGAAAATACTCATAAAAACTATCGGCGATGATTGTTCTGAATAGTGGTTAGTCGCCAGTTGTACCGCGGTTATGCCCAGTGTATGCGCATTAAAAGTCAGTGCGCTAAAGATGAGCAGTAGGCTAGTTAATAGTAGGACAGGTTTCGCCAGAAGTTTGGTTAAGCCAAATAAATACAAGAGTGCCAGTAGCATGCCGTCATAGTAATAATAATACTCATCAGGAAACGGTGCGGCACAGGTTAACGCCAGTAACATTACATAGATGGCGATAATGCCGCCAGCAATGCAAATGTTGGCGTAGCGTTCATTGAGATTGATCGCCGGATGAAACAGTAACCAGCTACAAAAACCTATAGCACTTGTGCCTAATAAGCGTAAGATGGCTATTTTTTGAAAAAATATCTGTCTAAACGTTTCATCATATAAGGCGTAAAATGCATCAAACAGGAAATAGCCGAGGCAAATGCTGAGTGCTATTACGCTCAGTATCTTTCGCCGCATGGCGTTTTTTTTGCTGTAGTCCAGTAAAAATTGTTGTTCTATTTCACCCGAAAAGGGGCGGGGAGGCGAATGCAGCCTGTGAAATTTTTTTATAAGTCCCATGGTGTTTCTGCGTAGATTTTTTAGGGGAGGGCGTCCATCATAGTATTTAAAGGAGCTTAAGCGGATGTCGGCAGGTTTATTGTAAAAGGGGTGTTGTTATCTATGCTGAAAAAAAACGCTAACCGCATGGTCATATTATTGCTTGGAATGGACTGCTACTATCTCACGATGCAACGACTATTACCGCTTTTAATCCTACTTATTTTTCTCAGTGTGCTGCCCATCGGCTGTGCGCGTTTTGAGGATCGCCCCTTAAATCCGGTTAATACGGCACTCCGTATTGACGCCCGTAGCTTGTTTAATCCTGCGTTATTGGCATTTATCAACAGTGTCATTAGTCATAAAAGCAGTGTGCCTTTAAAAAACTGGGACATTGATCGCCTGACCTTGGCAGCGATGTATTACCATCCTGATCTTGCGTTGGCGCGCGCGCAAGTGGAAACGGCGGATGCCGCTACCATTACGGCGGCACAACGCCCCAATCCCAGTTTTACAGTGTCACCCACATGGATCAGCAATCTAGCGACCAGCGTTGCACCTTGGATTGCGGCCAGTTCGGTGAGCATTCCCATCGAAACCGCCGGTAAACGTGATTTTCGAGTGGCTAGAACTGAGCACCTTACCGAGGCGGCGCGGTTACGGGTAGTGGATGCTGCTTGGCTGATCCGTGCGCGATTGCGTTTGGCGCTGTTAGAGGTTTATGCGGCACAGGAGGCTGAGCGATTACTCCAAAAACAACTTACCTTACAACAGCAATTGAGCGAGCGCCTAGAGCAACAGCGCGCAGTGGGTGAAATTGCGCGGCTTGATGTCATGCGCGCACAGCTGGCATTCAATCAACTGCAACTTAACGCCAGAACGGCGCGAAAAAGAATGGCGGAAAGTCGTGTGTTATTAGCCACGGCCATAGGATTGCCCGTGCAGGCATTAGTCGGGATTGCACTTGATTTTACCCCGCTGACGCAACCGCCCGATTTAAAGCGTATCCCTGTTATTCAGTTGCGAGCCGCTGCTTTGCATCAGCGCCCTGATGTATTATCCGCATTGGCAGATTACGCGGCGGCACAATCCGCATTACAACTGGAAATTGCCAACCAGTACCCTAATATTCAAGCCAATCCCGGCTATACGTGGGAGATGGGCGAACATCGCTGGCTGTTAGGTGCTACTGCAGTACAGTTGCCGATATTACATCAAAATCAAGGTCTCATTGCTGAAGCTGAGGCTAAACGGCGTGAGTTGGCGGTACGTTTTGAGGCGTTGCAAATGCGTATTGTGGGTGATATTGATCGTGCCCACGCGGGTTTGTCTGTACTACAGGAGAAATGGCTTGTGGCTGAACAGCAAAAACGCCTGCAGCAAGAGAGTCTGCAATCTGCACAGGCGTTGTTGCAAGTGGGCGAAACGGATCGCTTAACACTGGTTGCCGTGGAGCTGGAAGCGGTTATTGTCGAACGTGCGCAGCTGGATGTGCTGGTCGAAACCCAGCAAGCCTTAAATGCGCTGGAAGATACCTTGCGCTATCCTATGGCGTCTATACTCACGGCGACCGTAATGTCCGATTCTGCTATTAGGAAAATCCTCCCATGAAATTTGCCTTAAAAATGGCCCTGTTATTCACTGGACTTGCGTGGGGGAATGCTACGGTATTGGCTGAAGAGCCGGAATTTGTGACGAACGTAACGGTGCTGACGGGTAGCATCATTAAGACCACATTACATGGCTATGTCATGGCGTACGGTATGGTTGAGCCGCAACCGGAAATGCAGGGCAAGCCTGCAGCAAGTTCGAAGATTGCTACGCCGGTGATGGGTATCCTTGCCCAGATTCATTGCGAGGAGGGTCAAGCGGTTAAAAAAGGCGAGGTATTATTCGAGTTGGATACCCGCGGTATTGATGCCTTGACGGCTAAAGCCGAGGTTGCCGTCGAATTTGCACAAAAGAATTTTGCGCGTAAGCAGCAATTAAACACCACGGATAACGTCCCGCGTAAGCTCTACGATGAAGCAGAGCAACTGCTACAAACCGCCCGTAAAGAGTTACTCAGTACCCAGACGCAACGGGAATTATTACGCATCAAAGCACCGTTGTCGGGGGTAGTCGCGGTTATCCATTTTAAAGTTGGTGAAGCGGTGGGACTGAATACTGTCTTGGCGGAGGTGATTAACCTTAAGCGCTTGGATGTTGCTATCCGTGTGCCCAGTCAGGAAGCGATGCGTATCCACTTGCAGCAATTAGTCGAGATCGGTTCAGGTGCTATACCGGTAAAAAATAGCCGTGAGCAGGCAGTAAAGCAACGCGGTGTCGTGACGTTTATCGCGGCACAAGTTGATCCACTGAATGATACGGTTCTGGTGCGCGCCGCTTTAAATCCTGATTCTGGCTTACGTGCGGGACAATTTGTTAGCGCTCGTTTACGCGTTGAAGAGCGTTCGGCGCGATTGGCGGTGCCGATTGAGAGTGTCGTTAATAAAGATGGGGTAAGTATGATTGCGGTGGTTGAGGGTGACAGTGCTAAACAGATCGCCATCAAAACGGGGTTGCGTGAGGGGGCTCTTATTGAGGTGGCAGGTGATACGCTTCGGGAAGGCATGACGGTCGTTACCCAAGGTGCTTATGGCTTGCCGACTGAAACACGTATTCGAGTGTTAAAGTGAGTAATCAATCTGTCTCTTCAACGCCGTCGTCCTTTGCTATTCGGCACAGCTTAGTCATCTTTTTTCTATGTGCTGCACTGTGTTTGGCGGGTGCTTATGCCGCACTGGGTATGCCGTCGTCGATCTTTCCGCAGACCAATTTTCCGCGTGTGGTCATTTTGATCGATAATGGTGTAATGCCTGCCAATGAGATGATGGCAACCATCACGCGTCCCGTCGAAGAAGCTATGAAAGATATTCCGGGCGTGCAGACCGTACGCTCAAAAACCGGGCGTGGCTCGGCGGAAATCAATGTCTTTTTCACCTGGAAAACCGATATGGTACAGGCGGAATTATTTGTACAGGGGCGATTGGGTATCGTGCAAAAAACGCTGCCAGTTACCGCCAGTTCTGCTGTTTGGCGCTTAACGTTTGCTGCTTTTCCGGTCGTCGGTCTCAGCTTGACGGGCGCTGATTACACACTGACTGACTTGTGGGAAGCCGCACGTTATACCTTACAGCCGAGATTACTACGCATACCCGGTGTGGCGCGAACGGGCATTGTCGGTGGTAGGGCGCCGGAATATCATGTTATTGTTGATCCACTGCGCTTGCAAGCGGTCAATCTGAGCCTTAGCCAAGTCAGTGATGCATTGCTGAGAAACAATCTCGTTGTACCAACCGGTATGCTAGAGGAAGACTATAAACTCTATCTCACGGTAGTGGATGGCCGCGTACAAACTGTCGAAGATTTGGAAAATATGACGGTTTTAGTTACCGGTAATACGCCCGCTATGGCGCTGCTGCCTGCGGGGATAAATCCGCACCCTATTCGTATTCGGGATTTTGCACGGGTTGAACGCAGTCAGGAGCCAGTTTTTAATGTTGTGACGGCGAACGGCGTGAATGCGGTTTTGCTTAATATCTACAGTCAGCCGGATGGCAGTACGCTTGATATTGCCAAGCAACTAAAACAGGAACTGGAGATTCTAAAGAAAGAATTACCACCGGGTATGCAGGCGCAGGTTTTTTACGACCAATCACTGTTAGTGAGTGATTCTATTCAGAGTGTTTGGGAAGCCATTATTTTAGGATTGATACTGTCTATTGTTATCCTTTATGTCTTTTTGAAAAATTGGCATGCGACCTTAATTGCTGCGGTAGTGATTCCGGTCACGGTATTGATAACATTGCTTGCGCTACGGGTGCTAGGCTTAGGGTTTAACTTAATGACGTTGGGCGGTATTGCGGCGGCTATTGGTCTGATTATCGATGATGCCATTGTGATGGTGGAAGCGGTGCATGCCAAACGGCAGCAGGGCGCGGAGCGGCGGCTCGCGGTGCAGCACGCACTGACAGAGCTGTTCAGACCGTTGCTGGCGTCAACGTTAACGCCTGTGGTGGTATTCATTCCCTTGGCTTTTTTGGATGGTGTTGCGGGCAGTTTTTTTCGCGCGTTAGCCTTCACGATGGTTATCGCGCTGTTGACCTCGTTGCTATTAGCCTTAACGCTTATTCCGTCACTGGCGGCTTGGTGGATGCCAGCAGATAACGCTATGGATAAAAAAGCACCGTCCAGTTGGTTGGCGCAACTGACTAATGGTTATGAAAAACTGTTACGTATGGCGCTCAACTACGCAAAAATAGTCTTGCTGGGCTGTGCGTTACTGCTGTCCATGACTGTCTGGTTATACGGACAGTTAGAAAGCGAGTTTTTGCCCTTTATGGATGAAGGCGGCTTTGTACTGGATTATCATGCTCCGTGGGGAACCAGTTTGACTGAAACGGATCGGCAACTGCGGCAAGCAGAGCGCATTCTTCGTGCAGTGCCTGAGTTAGACAGTTATTCGCGGCGCACGGGTGCAAGGTTGGCCTTGGGGATTTCACAAGCACATAAAGGTGATTTTCTCGTCAAATTGAAATCGGCAAGGCAGCGGAAAACCGATGCGGTGGTGGCTGACTTGCGCCAGCAACTTAATGTTGCCGTACCCGGATTGCAGTGGGAGTTTGCGGGTATTCTGGGTGATTTGATCGGTGATTTAACTTGGTCGCCGAAGCCTATTGAGATCAAGCTTTTCTCAACGGATGTAGAATGGCTTAAACAAAAAGCGCCGCAAATCGAAGCGGTACTGAGTAAAATACCCGGCGTGGTCGATACCTTTGATGGCTTGGAAACTACCGGCTCGTCTTTGAATTTACGGGTACGTTATACCGATGCGCAGCGATTTGGTCTTAGCGTAAACGATGTGGCTGTCGCGGTCAGCACTGCCATGCTGGGACAAAAAGCGTCTTATGTATTGGAAGGGGACAGGATTATTTCTATTCGGGTAAGAATGCATACCGATGCAAGCAATCAGATAGCTAATTTGCGTGAATTACCCTTGCGCTCTTTAGACGGTAGAACGGTAAAGCTTTCGCAAGTAGCGGATGTTATCACCGAGCCGGGGCAATTGGAGTTACACCGTGAAGACCTGCGGCAGTTGGTGGCTGTTTCTGCCCGCTTGGAAAATCGTGATCTTGGCAGTGCTGTTGCTGAAATCAAGGCAAAACTCAGTCAAGATCAAGCTCTGGCAGCAGGGGTATTAGAGTTTGGTGGGCTTTTTCAGCAGCAACAGGAATCTTTTCAGCATTTACTGGTGGTGCTGTTGGCATCGATATTTCTGGTATTTACCGTATTGTTAATCGAATTTCGCGCATTTTATGAACCGCTGGCGATCGTGTTCGGTTCTTTGTTAGCGTTATGCGGTACGGTTATCGCTTGGTATCTGACTGGCACGTCCGTCAATATTCTTTCTTTGCTGGGCGCTATCATTGGTATTGGCGTGGTGGCGAAAAATGGTATTTTGATGCTGGATTCGGTACATCGATTTGAGGCGCAAGGTCAACACCTTGATGATGCATTGGTAGAATCGGGACGGCGACGCTTACGACCCGTATTAATGACCTCCATGGCGGCAGCATTAGGGCTGTTGCCCTTGGCTTATGGTATTGGTGCCGGATCGGATATGCTTAAGCCGTTGGCTATTGCGGTGATTGGCGCGCTGACGCTTTCGGTATTGCTGTCTTTGGTTGCCACCCCTACGGTTTATTGTGTGATGCGCAGGTTGATCGAGAAAAAATGATAAACGTGATCCTGAGGATATGCACCAAGCAATTACTGATGCGGCAACACTTTTCCAGATAGGGATAATTTTGAAGGTACTTAATATTGTCGTCAATAGTCAAGCGTATCTTGGGTATCATACTGAAATTGTTGATACTACCCCCCTACCGTACAGGCATTGCTTAATGCTATCGCCGCACATGTGGGTGTTCGTGAATCAGTGAAAAGGGTGAGCAGCATTTTCTTTGCTACCCACCCTTGCCATTTCCTTATTTAAACGCTTGATAATACTGTGCGAGTTCTTTAATTTCAGCCTCGCTCAGTTGTTGGGCAATGAGTCGCATACGGCTGTAAATGTCGTTATGACGTTCACCGCTTTTATACGCTAACAAGGCTTTAGCAAAGTAATCGGCCTGCTGACCTGCCAGTGCGGGAATGTCCATTTTTTCCCCCTGACCATTGGCACCATGACACACAAAGCAGGGCGGCAGGATACGTTTACCGTCACCCTCAGCAACCATTTTCTCAGCTTTCGCCAAGTTGCTGTTGCTACCGGATGATTTAGGTAAGGGCAACGAGCTAAACCAGACTGCCAAGTCGGCAGCATCTTGTTCACTGAGTCCTTTGGCGATGCCAGTCATGGACGCATGGCTACGTTGATCTTTAGCATAATCACGTAATTGCTTGTAGGTATAGTTTGCTACTTGACCTGCCAGTGCTGGAATGGCGGGTATTAATACGTCCTCATTCTGCTCTTCTTTCATGCCTTGGCCAGTATCACCATGACAACTGCCACAGGTTTGGGCGAGTTCTTTACCTTTATTGATATTGCCGTTTTTGACAAACTTCAGTTGCTCTGGCGTCCAGGCTATATCCGATGCAGCGCCCGCTTGCGCGCCGATCGGGGCTAGTAGTGCCAGTAAAAATAGCATGCGTTTCATGATTAATATCCCCATCCGCTTGACTCAAAAGTGTCCATAAAAAAGAACTGTAAAATTGGAAAGCCAAAACTAATCGCCATTAATACGGCAATGACTTTATTCCAAAGGCTTAAGTCGTTAAGGAATTCAGGCAGTGAGGTGACGGCATGAATGGGTTCGGCATATTCAACTTGCTGTGTAAAGTCTTCCGTAGCTGGGCTGAGTTGCGTTTTAGCCAAGTTATAAATGAGTAAACATGCCGAGCCTAACAGAATCAAGCCACCGAATATCATCATCAGCTCGTAAGGTTGCCATGAAAGTGTTAACAGGTTGTTGTACACTACGCTGGAAATACGGCGCGGTTGACCCAATAAGCCTAATACGTGCCAAGGCGTAGTCATAATGCTCATGCCGATAAACCATGTCCACAGCTGTACCAATGCCATTGAGTTGGAAAATAACGGCTTTCCGACCAGCAGCGGCCATAAGTAATAGGCAACGGCAAAATACATAATGACGGTGGTTCCGGCAAAGATCAGATGGAAATGACCTGGAACCCATGCGGTATTATGAATCATGGCATTCATAGCATAACTGGCGTTAACGATACCGCCAAAACCACCAAAGATGAGCATCAATAAGGATAAGATAACCGACAACACCATTGGATTAGACCAAGGCAATGCCCCTATCCAACCGAATATGCCTTTACCGCCGCGTAATCTGCCCGCTATTTCCAATGACGCAATAACCGTAAAGCCAGTGACCAATGTGGGGATAGCAACGACAAACGTACCAATGCCGTGCAGCAGTTTCCAGCCTTTTTCTTGCTCTGGATCCATATAAAGGTGATGAAAGCCAATAGGTAATGCAAATACGGCCAAGACGATAAATGCCGCTCTCGCCATTTCGTCACTGAATAAATAACCACCCGCTTGTTTTGGTACAAAGACATAAAACGCGGTATAGGCGGGAATCAACCAGAAATACACGATAGGATGTAAAGTCCAGGCAAATAAGGTTCTGGCTAATCCGGCATCCACCGTATCAATCCAACCCAACGCCAGTGGAATGGCTTGAAAAAGCACTTCCAATGCGACACCCGCGCTGGCCCATAGCCACAACATGGCATTCGCCCCTGTAGCAAACATGGCTAACGGAACGGGTTGACCGGGATTGGCTTTTTTCCACTGGTTAAACATCACCAGCATAATCACACACCATATCCACGAACCTATTACCAGTAAGGTTGCACCGATATAAAATGCGACATGTGCCTGAATAGGTAGGTAAAAGGTATACAGTACCGATGCTTTTCCCGACAGTAACGGAATAGCGGCTAGTACCGTACCGATGAGCGCCAACCAAAATCCACCCCATGCTAGCGTTGGATTCCAGATCGGTTGTTTAAGGCTGGTAGCCGCGGTGTAATAGCCAAACCCCATAATAAAAAAAGTCGTTAATACAAACGCCATCAATACGCCATGCGTACTCACTGACGCAAAATAGACGGTAGGGGAGTTTAAGGCTTGAATAAAACCACTGCGTTCCAGTACTTGATATTCACCCATAAAGCAGGCCACTATAAAAGCGCCAAAGGCCACCCAAAGATGGCTTATTGCTAGTTTTCTTGTTGCGGCATCATTCATTGCTTATCTCCTGTTGCAGGCGTTTTTAACGGCGATTTCCAGTCTTCTTTGGCGATGACAGAGATATTGCTCCACATGTGATTATGACCCAAGCCACAATATTCATTACAGAGAATAGGATATTCACCTGGTTTAGGGAATGTTGTGGTTACTTCAGCAACGTAACCCGGCACAATCATGGTGCTCATGTTGGTCATCGGAATATGTACGCCGTGTAAAACATCCATGCTGACCCAACGAAAGGTTAATTTTGTTTCAGCAGGAACGTCGATGTGTTTCGGGAAAAAGGAGTAACGCCCAGCAACCATCCTAATGGTAATGTTGCCTTTATCATCAACTTGTACACCCAGATTTTCTTCCGCAAATTCTTTATTTAAGTGCAGACTCGCCGAGTCGATAGTTTCAACCTTACTGGGCGGGTTAATGCCATGAAATAAAGCATCGATGGTTATGATGGTGACGAGGAGGGCAATTACCAGTAGTGAAATGGCAATCCATTTGCGTTCCAAGGGATCGACATGAATCGCGTGAACTTTCTCACAAGTGTCACGCCAGAGTTTTTCATATTTTGATTTTAAAGCATCTGTATTCATGATGTACCCTTAGCCTCGCGGTAAAAAAATACCATAATAAAGAAATAGCCATGCGATCACCATACTGGCGATAACCGCTGACATGAGGGCAAAAGTGCCAATAGGGGGGCTTTCGAGAATTTGTTTACGTTCTTCATCAGTTAGTTTATGCATAATCCTTACCTTAATTATTTATTATTAACAGCTGCGGTTTTATTATAACCTGAGTGGTTTTTAGGTAATATGAAAAGAAAATTAATATTGAGTTAAAGCAAGTGATGGTGTTGAAAAACAGGAAGTAATGTTATATTATAACATTTGTTGAAAGGTGGTGGATACGCGTATGAAATCAGATGTTGATCAAAATCAACCCTATCCAGAGGGGCATGATCATCGGCGGTGTGTTGCTGATGCGTTAAGCTCGGCAGGGCAGTTATGTATCGTGCGAGGTGTGCAATTAACCACTATTCGCCAGCAAGTATTGGAGTTGATCTGGGAAAGTCATAAAGCCGTTAAGGCGTATGAATTGTTGGATCGTATTAAACCTCTGCAAAGTGCCGCGAAACCTGCAACGATTTATCGAGCATTGGATTTTTTAATGGAACAGGGCTTGATTCACCGCGTGGAAAGTCTTAATGCTTTTGTAGGCTGTCGTTGTTCTGGGCAACCGCATGAGCAATTATTACTGATTTGCAAAGCATGTCAGGAAGTGGAGGAACGCTCTGCAGGGGATGTTATGCAAACCATTGTCCGTGAATTAGCAGCAGCCAACTTTATTGCGCACAGTAAAGCGATTGAAATTCAAGGTATTTGTGCGAAATGTGCGGCGCAGACTGTTTCTTGAGTGTTTCTTTTGCTGCCGGATCGTCCTTGATGTAAGGTATGAGTCTTTTTTTGAGTCATTGATATGATATGTTATAACATTATAAAAAGCAGATCGTTACACTTTTTGTAATCACCGTGACGTAAAGCATTGCTATGTTACACAACTATTTTTTAATCTATTCTAAACCAAGGTATTTGCGTGAATAAAACCAAGTTTGCTGTCTTACTAACCGCTAGTGTAATAAGCCTCTCAGCACCAGCCGCCGATGATAAGGTGCAAGAACTGGAAGAAATGGTGGTTATTGGCAGTGCTGGCATTAAACATTCGAGTGCCAAATCGGCTAAGCCCGTAACGGTATTATCTGATGATAAGCTTCATACTAAT
>JAPLRW010000016.1 GCA_026398935.1 Methylococcales bacterium | reverse complement strand
TGTTAAGTTGTTCAATATAGGCAGTGTTTTTACTTAAATCATACAGTAAATGTACCAGTGCAATCATCTTACGTAGGTCATGGCGCTGTAGTGGTACCTGCTGTGCGCATGTTCCGGCCGGTAAGGGGTGGTTACGCATTGAAATCAGGCATCTCCCGGGCAGTGATTGACTTCTATGGTAATGTGCTTAAGCTGGTGAAATGGGTTTAATAATTTTTTGTAATAATCGGGCGTTTGGGGTATATCCGTTACCAACGCGACGATGATGGCATAATGACTGGGGCCTACGCGCCAAATGTGCAAATCAGAAATACGGTTGTCGGCATCGCTTTCCAAGGTATTGATAATGGCTGATTTATAGTCAGTCGTGATGCTTTCATCTAATAAAATGGGCGCGGTTTCTTTAACCAATCCCGTTGACCAATGCAGAATGACTAACGCACCAACCATTGCCATTACAGGGTCTAGCCACAGCCAGTTATAATACTTGGCCGCGAGTAGCGCAATAATAGCCAGCACCGAGGTTAACGCATCGGCGAGAACATGCGCGTAGGCGGCTTTTAAATTATGATCATGGTGGTGATCGTGCTGATGATCGTGTTTTTCATGCGCATGATGTGTGTGGCTGTGAGAATGGTCATGGTTTTTTAATAACAAAGCGCTAATAAAATTAATGGCTAAACCAAACGCTGCAACACTGATCGCTTCATTAAAATGAATTTGGTGTGGGATATACAGCCGCTGTACGGCTTCAATCAGCATGATTAGCGCTACGACACCCAGCGCAATAGAGCTGGCAAATCCCCCTAATAAACTGACTTTAGCCGCACTAAAGGCGAAGGTGTCATCGTGTGCATGTTTACGTGAATAACGGTAAGCAAATAAGGTAATCATAAACGCAGCAACATGGGTTGCCATGTGCCAGCCATCGGCGAGTAACGCCATAGATCCAAACGTAATACCCGCTACTATTTCTAGCAGCATGGTAAAAAAAGTCAGGATAAGGACTACTTTAGTGCGGCGCTCACCTTTTTTATTGGTGATTGCAAAATCATGCGCATGTTGCCAGTCACTTAGTTTATGTGCGTGCATTACCGACGCTCCTGTTAATGATTTAATTGTTAGCAGAAACAGTGGCAACAACACAGCTACCCGTGCCAAGGTATTCTAAATCAGAAAAAGCGATACTTTTCGACATGGCAATACCTCTGCCATGGTTATGTGTCAGCCTGTCCATACGCATTTCAAGATAATTTAACCACTCAAAACCGTTGCCTTCATCTGTAATCATAAATTTAAAACCTTTATCAGAACGCATAAATTCAACAGTTACCCGTCGATTACTGTACTCAGGTAGCAACAGGCGTCGATTGATTTCTTCGTGTAAACAATTCTCATTTAATAATTGCGTTTTTTCATCATAGGTAATCGCGAGATTACCGTGTTCAATAGAATTAAGCATTAATTCTACCAGACCCATATAGGCAGACTCTGGCGAGGGGCACAGTTGCGAAAGAAAGCCAGCAACAGCATGGGCATCTTGTAGCGTGTGTAACGTATAATTAGCCTGATTCAGTAATTTGAGCGATGCATACTTTAAGGAGTATTCATCTTCTGTACGCCGACGATCCAAGCGATCACGGACAGCGGTGGCGGTGATTGCTTGCAAAACCTTTTGTCCAAAAGGTTTTGTTAGATAATAAAATGCCCCGTATTGTAAACCTTCTGCTATTTGGTCTGGACTGGATGAGGCAGTTTGCATGATGACCGGCAACATTCTTAGACGTGAATCCTGCTTTATTTTTCTTAATACATCAATGCCATCAATGCCTGGCATCATTCGATCCAGTAAAACTGCATCGAAACCATCTGGATCAGCCATAAGCTTCTCTAGTGCTTCATTACCATTTTCGGCCATAATCAAGCGATAATTACAGTCGGCCAAAAATTCAGCAATAATTTCCCGATTGAAGGGCTCATCGTCAACGACTAATACAGTTGCTTGTGTATGCATGGGTGATTTCCTGATAAAGGGTTAGCCTTTTTATGAGGCGATATTTTAAGTCTATTATCGTTCATTAACGTAAATCTTCGTAATTACTTTATTTCAGTCTCGCTGCATAAAAACAAATAGATTGACATTAACGATTATCCGTTATTGATTAGCGGCAGAATAAAACTAAACCGGCAGCCACCATCAGGGTTATTAAACGCCTGAATAGTGCCGCCATGCCCTGTAATAATTTCTCGGCAGATGGCTAATCCTAAGCCAGTACCACCGGAGGCTGTTTTAGTTTTACTGCTTTGTACAAATTGATCAAATATAATTTCTAACTCGTCTTCAGGGATGCCGATCCCTTGATCAATGACATCAAACATAACAGCAGGGCGTTTATAACGCCCGTCCTCATCAGCCCGCCTACCGGCTAGCTGGGCAATAGATGCAGCCAGTTTAATCGTGCTGCCGTTGGGGGAAAACTTAATGGCGTTAGCCAGCAGGTTGCCCAGTACTTGGTCTATTTTAGCGACTTCACACGCGATAACTAAGTCGTTTGGAATGCCGTCGGTGTTAAGGTGAATATTTTTTTGTGCGGCTAAGAGGCTAATTTCATTGGTAATAACTAAGGTTATCTGGCGTAAATCATGCTCTGTAAAATTAAACAGCATTTTACCCGCTTCTAATTTAGAGAGATCCAGAAGGTCATTAACCAAGGGCAATAAACGGTTACCGCTTTGTGTAATGTAATCAAAATAAGCGTGTAGTTTATCGCTTGCGTGGGATTTATCCAACCCCAGTTGACTAAACGACAAAATGGCATGAATCGGTGTGCGTAACTCGTGGGACATGTTGGATAGAAACAGCGTTTTAGCTTGATTGGCTTTTTCGGCGACGTCTTTGGCGTTAAGCAATTCTACGGTACGTTCATCGACCATATCTTGTAAATGATCGTGGTGTTGCTCTAACTCAATCTTCGCTAATATGCGTTCGGTAATATCTTGAATCGTACCAATAATACGTATAGGGTTGCCTGCCACATCGTAATAGCAGACACCGGAGGCGGCAACCCAACGTTCTTGTCCATCATTAGGACGGATGATTTTATAGCTTTGTTCTAAACGCGTTTTTTCATTGATGGCGCGGTAGTAGCCATCAAACATGTCATGAATATGATCTGGGTGAACAATTTTTACCCAATTGGCAATCGTTTTATCGAAAGCAGCATCAATGCCAAAGATATCATCTAAAACAGACGAACTTTCCCATCTGGCGGTTAATGAGTCCGTAATGTAGTGCCCGACTCTTGCGACTTCCTGCGCTTCGCGTAATACATAGTCACTGTCACGTAAGGCAGACTCTGCGCGTTTTCGTTCGGTTATATCCGTGCAAATGGCACTGTATTGTTGCAGTTTTTCTTGTTCGTTGTAGATAGGCACGATGGTGGTATCAACCCAATACAGTTGCTGGTCTTTACTGCGGTTACAAATCTCGCCATGCCACACCTCACCTTTAGTGATAGTGTCGTACAGTGTTTTAAAAAAGGCTGCTGTGTGGTGGCCTGAATTGAGTAAGCGGTGATTTTCCCCTAACAGTTCCTCTTTAGAGTAGCCGCTGCGTTTACAGAACTTATCATTGGCGTAGGTAATAGAGCCTGCTAGATCGGTAGTCGTCACAATGGCATGTTGATCAACCGCGTATTGCTGGTAGGTGAGTGCATTTAAAGCGCGTTTAGTAGATGCTTCGCTGATGAGCAGCGACTTTTCTGATTGTTTGAGTTCTGCATAGTGTGTGGCTAAAATCATCCCTACGCTGGATAATATGGCCATATAAAACCAATAATTGACCAGTTCGGCTTCCGCCATCTCAGGCGTTAAGCAATCTAAATTACGGTACGTTCCCAACAATGCTTGTACCGCAATAAGTATCAGTAGTGTCACTGTGCCTTCGCGTCCAAAGCGAATGGCAATCCATGTAACGAATAGAAACATCCAATAGTTAGTGTAAGTCAGACTGATATCTTGATGAAAAAGATCCAAGAAAATAACGCAACCTACAAACAATACTAAACTGAATGCCAATGCTATTTCAATACCGCGCTTGAATGTCGGACAACTGAAAGGTGTTTCCCACCAAATTAAGAGTAGGGGGGTAATTAACATGACACCCAATACGTCTCCCATCCACCAATGACGTAAGGTCATTAAATACGCATCATTATTGATGAGTCCAGTGAAAAGTAGGGTAGATGCCCCTATTATGGCGGCTACGCTAGCGGCAACAAACCCCGCTAAGAGCACCATACGCAAATAATTACGCAAGGTATTAACCGCGAACGTGTTGTTATTAACACCTGTTAAAAACAACGCCCCTAAAAAAGCTTCCAGAGCATTGCCGATGGCAAGGGTTAGTACAACACCAAAGGGTTTTCCCAGTAAGGCGTAGCTTATCATCGCACCGATTAGAACGCCCCATGCATAACGTTTACCACCGATTAAAATAGCGGCTAAGGCCAAACCACTGGCCGGCCAGATGATGGCAACGAAACCGCTGGGTGCGTAAGCAATAGAAAGCTGAGCCACTCCCAAGTAGAGTAGAACGAAGGTAATAAAAATCAAAAAGTCTTTAAACTGGATAGTCGTAAAGGGCGTTTTGGTCATAAATCGTTATGGATGGGTATTAATTGTGTTATAGGTTATTAGGCATTCAATGACTAATAACCTTGAGGTAAGCTTACCTTCACCTGTGAAAAAAGCTGAACAATGACAAGGTGAGTGTTGAAATTACACCTACTAACGATCCTTAACAGACCGTTATTTATAGAGACTCTGTATTGCTTCGACGGTGGATAGTATTGTTTACCTGACTGGTTGCATTGAAGTTTAGCAGTAAATTTATTTTTTTAGCTAAAACGGCTAAATAGAGTCATTTTTTATATAAAAGTAGCTACGTTACGTGGCTTTATGTGATTTGGATTTTACCTTGTTAGCTGCATAGCATACACTAAGGGGGGTACTGATTCAGGTTGGTCAGTGAGTTTTCAATAAGAATAATTTGGAGAGTAATATGTTAAAAATGCACACACTTATGTCAGCCATGCTGCTAGGCTGCTCTATTTCAGTAGCGTCTGCGTGGGAGGCACTGCCGACTAAAGCACCAGAACCTACTAATAATGTCAGTTCTGTGGATAAAGTTACATTAGGACAAATGTTGTACCATGATCCTCGGCTTTCTTCCACGGGTACTGTTTCATGCGCCTCTTGTCACGATACCATGTTAGGTGGCGAAGATAATAGACCTAACTCTATGGGCGTTAATGGTCAGACGGGTGGTCGTAGTGCGCCTACCGTGTGGAACTCTGCGTTTAACAAAGTGCAGTTTTGGGATGGTCGTGCCGCTAGCCTAGAAGATCAAGCAGCAGGCCCTGTGACTAACCCGATTGAAATGGGTATGAAAAGTTGGGACGAAGTTGTTGCTCGCCTGAAATCAATTGAAGGCTATAACGTGGCGTTTGAAAAAGCGTTTGGCAGCAATGCTGTGACGAAAGAAAATGCAACGAAAGCGATTGCTGCTTACGAACGCACCTTGATTACGCCAAACAGTGCGTATGATAAATTTGTCGGTGGCGACAAAACTGCTTTAACCGAGCAGCAAGTGCGCGGGATGGATAAAATGGCGGAATTAGGCTGTACAACCTGCCACAGTGGCGCTACATTTAATGGTGAGGGTTCTTTTCAAAAATTCCCCGTTACCACTAATGGCTTTTTTGAAGCACAACACCATTTCAGCAAAGACAAAGGCTTAGCCGAAGTCACTAAAAAACCGGCAGATGAACATTTCTGGAAAGTGCCTACCTTACGTAATATTGCGTTAACTGCGCCGTATTTCCATAATGGTTCAGTAGCAACTCTTGATCAAGCGGTTAAGATTATGGCGAAATTACAATTAGGTCAAGAACCTGCTGCGCAAGAAATTACTGACATTGTCGCATTTTTAAATGCCTTGACTGGTGAATTCCCTAAACAAACCATGCCAACTTTACCGCCGACTGAAGGCCGTACTGTTATCAAATAAGGCTGCACTTATTCAATCCCTCCTTATTGATGTGTATCTTTTAAGGTAACCCATCACTGGAGGGATTGGGTTTGTATCGGTTAGTATGAAGAAAGGGAGTTTTTACTCCCTTTTTACTGTCTGGTATAACGGCAATGCCGTAATCCTATCGTCAATTTTCCGCAAAAGATCTTGGTAGCGCTTACTGTCAATCGCATCAAAACGGTCAGTAAATTGCGTGCGTGAGAGATTTTCAGGCAAATCCTTGGTTTCCGGCATAAAAGCACTGTAGTCTTTAATATCAGCCATTATGCGTTGCAACTCCTTGGCACTGCCTGGGGAGTATGTCGCCTGTTCACTAAACTTCATTCCAGCGCGATCTGCGGCTAGGTCAATAAAGCTAAAGCCACTGCTGGATTGGGCGTCGCGTAATTCCTTTTCTTGTCCCATAAAGTCCGCAAATCCAGAGCCTCCTGTAATGGTTAATACAGCAGATAACATAAAATGCTTAGCTTGATCGGTGCGCTTATATAAAAAAACTGGGTATTGATGCTGTGTACTTACAGGCTGTTTTAGGGCAAGGTAAAAGGGAATTTCATTGCTGCTTACATACGCACTGACCGCAACCATAATCGCAATATTTTCTGTAATGGCATTTTTTAACGTTGAGCGCTCATAAGCAAGTTTAAATAAAGGCTGGAGTAAATCTGCCAGCGATAAGCGCCAGTTAGGGTTATGTTGAGCAGTAATAAGTTCAAGGTGTTGCTGATAAAAAGCCAGGCTCTCGGCATTGATCGTATTGGCATTCACAATGCCCGCTGAATTCAGCACGTAGCGTGCAATCAGTTGATGATTTTTGATTTGAATCGTCTGGATGTGTTGCGCACCCAATAAGTAGTATTGCTTTAAAACAGAGTGTTGCAGTATTGTGCTGATTAATACGTTGGTCATGCGTTGTGGGATTTTTAGCTGACCAATATGCAATTCGCTGACATTTAAACTGTCGTTTTGATTATCGAGCTTGAATTGGATATTTAAATAATAACCCTGTAATTTTTTAGCTAAGTGTAATGTCGCGGTAATCGTCGCGATGTTGTCATCCTGCAGCGTGATTAGCGTGGTACTGACCAAGTAACGGTTTAGAATTGAGTTAGCAATGTGATTAAGCTCGGCCTGATCAAGGCTTAAGTCTTGGTTTCCCTTGGTTTGCGTGGAGGCTTTTTTAAATATCACGCGCGCGAATTGCGCATTCGGTTGCCACTGTTGAGGGTTTTTTGGCGATGTTTCCAGTAGTTGCGAGAGCAGTAAGCTCAACACTAGCAACAACGCAATAAAACCAATAATAAGTGAACGTAATAAAAAAAACATGCGGATGAGACGCTTAAAGATAGGTTCAGAAACCAGGAGAAGCAAAAAAAGCTGCCGTTGTCGACTAATCGAATTTTAATTTAAAATCGCACGCTTTCAAGTAACCTGCTTCCAATCTTAGATCAGCATGGGTCAGTGGCGCTTGCTCCAGCCATTGTTCTGGAAATTTAAGCGCAACCAGTGATTTAGTCATGGTTATTTTAAAATCAGGCAGTTCGATGTCATAGCGATTGCGGTGTAACAAGACGGCTATGCGCAAAATAATACACAGTGTTGGTGTGTAGCTGTCCCAGGGCGCGGGCAATTTGTTAAAGTGTTTTAGTTCAAATTTACGGCGGTGTGACCGAACAATCGTCGCGATAATGGCCTGATCTTGACTGGAAAATCCCGCTAAATCAGCATTTTCGATGATATAGGCACTGTGTTTATGGTAATGATGGTGCGCAATGTCGCGGCCAATTTCGTGCAGTGCTGCCGCCCAATCCATAAATTGGTTGATATTCTCTTTGTCTTCTTCTTTAAACAGGCTGAGTTGCCTTAGCATGTACTGTATGCTTTGTTTGATCCTTGCCGCATGTTGTCGGTCAGACTGATAGCGCTCAGCAAGCATGTGTACCGTTTCAGAACGGATGTCACTGTGATAAATACGCCCCAGCAAATCATAAACCAATCCCTCCCTGAGTGCGCCGTCTGCTACCGTCATTTGGCTGATACCCAGCACTTTAAAGGTGGCATAAATGATTGCGACACCGCCCATAAAAACCGGTAAGCGCTCGGCATTTAATTCGGGCAAGGTAATCTCACTGATGTGTTTGCATTTGAGCAGATGCTCAAGCAGTTTGTCCAGTCCCGTCTGCGTAATACCGTTATTACTCCAGTGGCTGGCTTTTAACACCTCAGCAATCGCCCGTAAGCTACCGGATGCGCCAATGGCTTCATTCCATTGTTTAGCATTAAAGCGCTGTTGGATTGGTTCAAGCTCCTGTTCTGCAAACAATACCGCTTCTTTAAACTGGCTTGAGGATATTTTTCCGTCCTTAAAGAAAGCATTGCTGATCGATACGCAGCCCATGTTTAAACTTTCTTTGTCTTGTGCGTTATTGCCGCTACCAATAATATACTCGGTACTGCCGCCGCCAATATCCATGACAAAACGCAGATTAGCATTGCTGCTGATACTGTGTGCCACGCCTTGGTAAATTAAACGCGCCTCTTCAATACCTGAAATAATATGAATAGGATGGCCTAAGGCTTGCTCCGCTTTTACAATAAATTGCCGAGCATTTTTAGCCGTACGCAAGGTATTCGTACCCACAATACGCACACTGCCCGGTGCAAAGTTACGAATGCGCTGCCCAAAACGCTCCAAACACGCTAAGGCTTTTGCTTGGGTTGCATCATCCAGATTATTTTTTTTATCTAAGCCGGATGCTAAACGCACCATTTCCTTTAAACGATCAACGGTTTGCAGCTTCCCATCTTTCAGATTGCATACAATCATATGAAAGCTATTAGACCCTAAGTCAACAGCTGCAACCATTTCCGGTAATAAATTTGGCACGAATAAATCCTAATTATCTATGTGATCAAGGCGAGTCTGCTAAAATCCTACTGTATTGTAGTATTCAATTATTTCAGACAGGTGTCTAATTTAACTTATTTCCCCGTTTACGTTAAGTGTTAGTTTTGATATGAAAGCATTATCTTTGCAAAATCTTAAAAAAGTGTACGCCAATGGCTTTGAAGCCCTAAAAGGCATCAATCTGGATGTTGAAGCCGGTGATTTTTTTGCGCTATTGGGTCCCAATGGTGCGGGGAAATCTACTGCCATCGGTATTATCAGTTCTTTAGTGACGCCCAGCAGCGGCTCCGTGACTATTTTTGGCTATGATTTAAATACCCAGCGCGCGCAAGCTAAAAGCTGCATAGGGCTCGTCCCGCAGGAAATTAATTTTAACCAATTTGAAACGGTGCATAATATTGTCCTGACACAAGCAGGCTATTATGGAATTCCCTATAAACAAGCGCTAAAAAATACTGAACATTGCCTAAAACAGATGCAATTATGGGATAAGAAAGATACGATTTCCAGACGCCTTTCAGGCGGTATGAAACGACGGGTCATGATTGCCAGAGCCTTGGTACATGCGCCAAAATTACTGATATTGGATGAGCCGACCGCTGGCGTAGACATTGAAATACGTCGCTCCATGTGGGATTTAATGCGTGAGGTTAACAGCCGAGGTACGACCATCATCTTAACCACGCATTATTTGGAAGAAGCCGAAAGCTTGTGTCGCAATATTGCCATTATTAATAACGGAGCCATTGTAGAAAACTCTGACATGGCCAGCTTGCTCGGTCGTTTGCATACCGATCATTTTATTCTGGATTTGGAACGCCCTTTAGCGCATGCGCCTACATTGAAGGGTTTTGATGTTGATTGGGTTAATGAGAAAACACTGAACGTGGCGGTGCCAAAAGTGTTGGGTTTATCGCAATTATTTGCCGAACTGGCCGCGCAACAGATTAATGTCCTCAGTCTTAAAAATAAATCGAATCGCTTGGAGCAACTGTTTATGGATGTTGTAGACGCCAATAAAGGGGAGGGGAAGTGAATAATTCGATTGCGTTCAAAACCCTATTGTTTAAAGAAATACGCCGCTTTATGCGTATTTGGCCGCAGACGCTGTTACCACCCGCGATTACCACCGCATTGTATTTTCTGATTTTTGGCAAATTAATGGGTGATCGCATCGGTACGGTTAATGGTGCCAGTTACATGGAGTACATTGTCCCCGGCATTATATTAATGTCGGTGATCAGTCACTCGTATTCCAACGTAGTGTCCTCTTTTTACTCAACGAAATTTCAGCATCACATTGAAGAATTACTGGTCGCACCGGTATCGAATAGCGTTATTCTCGCGGGCTATATTGGCGGAGGTATCGTAAGAGGGCTGGTTGTCGGCGTAGTGGTTACCGCCATTTCCATGTTGTTTACACTGATTCCTTTTCAGCACATTGGCATTGCAGTAGCCATAGTGCTGTTAACTGCCTGTCTTTTTTCTCTGGCGGGTTTTATTAATGCCGTCTTTGCCGATAGTTTTGACGATATATCGCTTATCCCCAATTTTATTTTAACGCCGTTAAGCTACCTTGGTGGCGTGTTTTACTCTGTCGCTATGTTGCCGCCCATTTGGCAAACGTTGTCACTGGGCAACCCGGGACTCATTGGCGTGACTGACATTGATATTCGGATTGCTTTCGCTATGACTATTGGCTTTATTGTTGTGTTAACCCTGCTCAGCCTGTATTGCTTACATAAAGGCATTGGGATTAAGAATTAGGCGTGTTGGGTGTTGAAACAATGCTTTCAGCACCCACGTATCTTGAGCATTACGGACATGCTAATGATTAGCGTTTTAAGTGTGGCTTAGATTTAACGCATAAGTGTAATAAAGGCGGGGCTTGTATCTTTTTTCGGGCTATTGAGGTTGGGGTAGTTGATTCTGGTTTTGTTTTCATTAGCTACCTTTGCTTGTTGTTCGGCGACAATTACCCGCTTAACTGAGTAGTGGCTATTTCGAAGCAAGATAAAAATAGACCGGTATAAACTATCGCACACAGTATCTAACGTTTAAAAATAGCGTTAAACTGCCTGATTCATAAAAAACAATCTAATTGCTATGGTCAACATCGACGAACAACAGTTTTTAAATAACCTCGACAAAAAACTCTGGATCAGCGCCGATAAACTGCGCTCCACGCTCGATGCCTCGCAATACAAAAACGCCGTACTCGGCTTAATCTTTTTAAAATACGTCAGCGATTCGTTTGATAACCGCCGTGAAGAGCTTATCGCCCAATTTAAAAATCCAGACCACGAATACTATTTATATCCCGCCGACTTTGGCGGCGCGGATAGCGCAGAATACCAAGCGGAAATAAATACCGAACTGGAACAACGCGACTACTACGCCGAAACCAACGTATTTTGGGTGCCGAAAGTGGCGCGTTGGGCGTTTTTACAAAACCAGAACAAAGTGGTCATTAATGGCGTGGTTTGGCTCAACAAAGCCGGTGATGTGCTTACCCAAGCGCCGGAAGATGATGCCGAAAAACGTCTCTGTACCCGTATTAGCTCGGTTGGGCAGTTGATTGACTACGCGCTGGATGCCATCGAAAAAGACAATGCCAAACTCAAAGGCATCCTTAATAAACGCTATACCAGCTTACAAATAGACCCCGCCAAGCTGGGCGAGTTGATTGACTTAATCGCCACCATCCCTTTTAAACACGCCAGCCTCAGCAGTAAAGACATCCTCGGCCATGTTTACGAATACTTTTTAGGTCAATTTGCTTTAGCTGAAGGCAAGAAAGGCGGGCAATTTTACACGCCAAAATCTATCGTCAGCCTGATTGTGCAAATGCTCGAACCGTTTAAAGGACGTGTGTACGATCCCGCGATGGGTAGCGGCGGCTTTTTTGTGCAATCTGAAAACTTTATCCGCGAGCATCAAGGCCGCATTGGCGATGTTTCCATTTACGGCCAGGAATACAACCACACCACCTGGCAACTGGCCGCCATGAATATGGTGATTCGCGGCATCGACTTTAACTTTGGCAAAGAACCTGCCAACACTTACACCAACGACCAGCACCCCGATTTACGCGCCGATTTTGTGATGGCCAATCCGCCGTTTAATATGCGCGAGTGGGATACCGGCGTCAGTGATGACGACCCACGTTGGGTGTATGGCAAACCACCCAGTGGCAATGCCAACTTTGCCTGGCTGCAACACATGCTTTACCACCTTGCGCCCAATGGCAGCTTAGGTCTATTGCTAGCCAACGGCTCCATGAGTTCCAATACCAATAACGAAGGCACAATCCGAAAAGCGTTGATTGATAATGACTTGGTGGAATGTACGGTCGCTTTGCCCGGCCAATTATTTACCAACACCCAAATCCCTGCCTGCATCTGGTTTTTAACCAAAAATAAAGGCCAACGTACTTCCGCCAGCGGCAAAGCCTTGCGCGACCGCAAAGGCGAAATTCTGTTTATCGATGCCCGCAACTTGGGCTATATGAAAGACCGTGTACTGCGTGACTTTAGCCAGATCGATTTAGACATTGGCCAAGGATATACAGACCAAGCCGCCTTTTGCAAAGCCGCAACCTTAACTGAAATCCAAAAACACGATTACATACTCACTCCTGGCCGTTATGTCGGGGCAGCGGATGCCGTGGACGATGGCGAAGTCTTTGCCGAGAAAATGGCACGCTTGACTGCACAGCTGAAAACCCAGTTTGAACAGAGTGACAGGCTGGAAGCGGAAATTAAAAAGAACTTGGCGGGGTTGGGTTATGAGTTCTGATTGGGCCGTTTTAACGCTTGGTGATGTTTGTGAAAAAATCACAGATGGTGCTCATAACAGTCCAAAATCTGTCCAAAATGGTAAGCCAATGGCTTCAGTTAAGGATTTAACACAATTTGGTGTTGAGTTGAGTGAGGCTAGGTTAATTTCACATGAAGACTTTGATGCACTGGTTAAACAAGGTTGTAGGCCAGAAGTTGGTGACGTTTTAATTGCCAAAGATGGAAACAGTGCGCTTGATACAGTATGCACCGTTGACAAGCCTTTAGATGCTGTTTTGCTTTCGTCTGTCGCAATTCTTCGGCCAAATAAAGAGAAATTGGACGCTGATTTTTTAAAGTATTATTTTTGTTCAAAAGAAACAATTGATTATCTAAAAAGCAACTTCATTTCTGGTGCCGCAATACCAAGAGTTGTTTTGAAAGATTTCCGAAAAGCTGTAATTAAAATCCCTCCAATCGAAAAGCAGCGAGAGATTTCAAGAATATTGAGAAGCTTAGATAACAAAATCGAACTCAACCGCCAAACCAACCAAACCCTAGAACAAATCGCCCAAGCCATTTTTAAAAGCTGGTTTGTCGATTTTGAGCCTGTTAAAGCCAAAATGGCCGCCAAACAAGCAGGCGCAAGTGCCGAGCAAATCGAAAGCGCCGCCCTCTGCGCCATCAGCGGCAAAACCCCAGAACAACTCGCCCAACTCGATCCGCAAACCCTGCAACAACTCAAAACCACCGCCGCCTTATTCACCGATGCCTTGGTAGATTCTGAATTGGGGGAAATACCGGAGGGATGGGAAGTAAAAACTCTAGAAAAACTATCTTCAACTATAGCAATGGGGCCTTTCGGGTCAAACATAAAGGTAGAAACTTTCGTTGATGAAGGTGTCCCAATTATCAATGGTCAACAACTTAAAGGCACTATATTAGAAGACGGAGATAACAAGTTTTTAACTTATGATCACGCCGATAAACTAATTAAATCTAATGTTTATAGAGGAGATATTGAAATTACGCATCGCGGCACATTAGGTCAAGTAAGTATTATTCCTGAAGGGTCAAAATATGAGCGCTATATTGTTTCTCAAAGCCAATGTTACATAAGGCCAGATAGAGAAGTTATTTCTCCATTGTTCATGATTTATTATTTTAAATTCGATGTAGGGCAGCATGAATTATTAGCGCACAAATCTCAAGTTGGAGTGCCTTCCATTGCAATGCCAGTAACAAACTTACGAAAGATTGAGTTATTAGTACCAAGTAAGGGGATTTTGGACAAGTTTCAAGAAATTGTTAGTGACTTGCAGAGAAAAATGTCAAAAAACATAGATGAAATATATTCGTTGCAAGAGCTTAGAGATACATTATTACCAAGGCTTCTTTCAGGTGAATTCTCCATAAATCCAGAACTACCTACATTACAGGAGACTCTATGAGCCAACTGTTTAATGTCTATTGCGATGAATCCTGCCATTTAGAAGGAGATCATATACCAGTTATGGTCTTGGGTGCGGTTTGGTGCCCGCAAGCCATCAGCGGAAAAATCGCGCGGGATATTCGGGCAATACAAGTTAGGCATGGTTTAAAACCGGACTTTGAGATTAAGTGGACTAAAGTTTCTCAGGCCAAGCAGGCGTTTTACTGTGAATTGGTGGCGTATTTTTTTGCTAATCCTGATTTGCAGTTTAGAGGCGTAGTAGTGCCAGATAAAGCAAAATTAGACCATGCACAATTTGGGCAAAATCATGACCAGTTTTATTACAAGATGTTTTTTTATGTGCTGAGAAATGTGCTGGAAAACGGTAATAAATACCGAAT
>JAPLRW010000143.1 GCA_026398935.1 Methylococcales bacterium | reverse complement strand
TATTTCGCGTTCACGGGATAAATTACGCTCTACACAACTTTTGGCGCGTAAAGGGATTGGTTTGCCTGTAACCGGTTTCGCGAATAACCCGGATGATATTGAAGATCTATTGGCGGAAGTGGGTGGTGCGCCGTTAGTGATTAAATTATTGGAAGGTACGCAAGGTATTGGCGTAGTATTGGCAGAGACACAGAAAGCGGCTGAGAGTGTTATCCAAGCGTTTATGGGGCTTAAAGCGAATATTATGGTGCAAGAATTTATCAAGGAAGCGGGTGGCAGTGATATTCGCTGTTTTGTTATCGGGGATAAGGTTGTATCTGCAATGAAGCGCCAAGGCGCGGAAGGCGTGTTTCGCTCTAATTTACATCGTGGTGGTACGGCTACGTTGGTGCGATTAACCCCTGAAGAGCGCTCTACCGCGATTCGTGCCGCACGTATTTTAGGACTCAATGTGTGTGGCGTGGATTTGTTACGCTCTAATCACGGGCCGGTGGTGATGGAGGTTAATTCTTCACCAGGCCTGCAAGGAATTGAGGCGACCAGTAAAAAAGACATTGCCGGACTGATTATTGACTTTGCCGAACAACGCTTAAAAACCATTGCAGAAACAAAAGATAAGTCATCGACACGGACGCGAGGCAAAGGGTAACGCGTATAGCAATGTGTTGGATTCAACTGTAGCTGTCCGCACAATAACCGTAACTGCTCTCGTCGCTGTCATGATGCTATGTCTAAAACTAAACACCTTTTAAGTATTGAGCAACTGGCCACAGTCTTTACGCAATTAAAGCGTCTAGAATCGGCGGGGTTACCTGCTGTTCAAGCATTTACGCTGTTGACACAGTTAGAGCCGCGCTTAAAAACCCCCTTCGCCAAGGTGCAACATGCCTTAAAAGCTGGACGCCCTATTTCTGAAGCGGGTTTTAAAGCAGGGATTTTTAATAATGTCGATAGGACGCTTATTCATGCAGCAGAAACCAGCGGTCGATTGATGGAAGTTTATGGGCAGCTGGCTACGCACTATACAGACCGTAACAGTCGCATAAAAAAACTACTGTCACGCTTGTACTTTCCGCTTTTAACGTTAATTCTTTCCCTATTTCTTCAACCATTGCCTGCTTTTGTTGCCGCAGAAATAAGTGGCTTTACTTATTTGCAGTTGAGTGTGGGGCGACTTTTAATCATGAGCGTGGGGGTATTTTTATTGCTCAGGTTGCCTGAAATTGTGGGTTATCTTGGTATTGAGCGTAGCTGGCATCGTTTGCAGCTGCGTATTCCTGCTGTCGCCAACTGGATTATTAAACGTCAAATCAATGGTTTTTTATTTATTCTGGCGATGATGTTAGAAGGGGGGTTAGCGTTTTCGGAGGCATTGCCAAAAGCCGTGGCGAGTATTAAAAACAGTTACTTGCGGGAAAGCTTTAAGCCCGCACTGAAACTATTGCCGAAAGGGGCTAGTGTTGTCGATACGCTGGCAAAGGTATCGGTTATTAATGCGCTTATACTGCAAATTTTGCACAGCAACGAGCAAAGCGGTACGCTTGCCAAGGGTATATTACACTTTACGCAGCAGGAAGCGGAAAGCATCGCTTTGCAAGATGATGCGTTAGCGGAATGGTTGCCGCGGCTACTGTATAGCATTATTGCTATGGGGATTGCGCACTCCATTTTGAGTACGCCGTTAGTGCCGGAAATACCAGCTAGTTTTTAGGGTGTAGTAGTGGGATTACAGTTTGTGCGTTGTTAGGTTGGCGCCTGCTTGCTGGTACTGCTTGTAGCGTTCTCTACCGCTCTGCAAAACCTGCTCGTCCTGATGCAGTATTTCCAGAATACGCTCAAAACGATCCAGTTGTTCGGGGATTCGTTGGGAGACATTAATCAGGGTTGAACCTTGCGGTAGGCAAGATTGATCCGCGCTAATCAGTATTTGATCTTGCTCAACAACGCTGTTTTTAGCGTACAGTTGATGCGGAATGAAACTACTGGCACGAAACGTCCACAGCACATCATCCATGTGTGTGCTGTGCGCGTCAGAAGCCGTCAATATTACGCTGTAAACCCCTTGTCGATACGCTTTTTCCACCAGTTTACAGGTGAAAATATCACGTTCTTGTAGTGACGACGAGGGGAGGATGTAAAAACAGATATCAGGCATTTAATCCGCTGGCACGATTCAGTAAATATTGCATCACTAAGGGGACTGGACGCCCGGTTGCACCTTTGTTAGTACCACCGCTACGCCACGCTGTGCCCGCTATGTCTAAATGTGCCCAGCGGAACGTTTCAGCAAAGCGCGCTAAAAAGCAGGCGGCGGTAATGCTGCCACCGTCTTTACCGCCAATGTTGGCGAGATCCGCAAAATTTGATTTTAATTGCTCTTGATATTCTTCCCATAACGGTAATCGCCAAACGCTGTCACTGGCAGATTCACTGGCGTTAATCAAGTCTTGACAGAGTTGGTCATCATTGCCGAACAGTGCGCTGGGTACACGACCTAAGGCGACAATACAGGCGCCCGTTAAGGTTGCCATGTCGATGACGACATCAGGGTTGTATTTTTGCGCATAGGTGAGCGTGTCGCATAAAATTAAACGGCCTTCGGCATCGGTATTGAGTATTTCAATGGTTTTGCCAGACATACTGGTTACAATATCACCGGGTTTATTCGCATCGCCATCAGGCATATTTTCGGATGTTGGTACTAAACCAATGATATTGAGCGGTAATGCTAACTGTGCTGCCGCTTGTAGAATGCCTAATACACTCGCACCGCCACACATGTCATACTTCATTTCATCCATGCCTTCGGCTGGTTTTAACGAAATACCGCCCGCATCGAACGTTAGACCCTTGCCAATAATCACAATTGGTTTAGCTTGGGGGTTGCCGCCTTGATAATGCAGGGCAATTAATTTAGCGGGTTGACGGCTACCACGGCTAACAGACAGCAGCGCCCCCATGCCCAGTGTTTGCATATCGGCTTCTTCAAGAATTTCAATACGTAAACTTGTTTTTGTGGCGGCTAATTGTGTTGCTTGTTCTGCAAGATAGGTGGGCGTACAAATATTGCCGGGTAAATCCGCTAATTTTTTAGTGAGGGCAACCGCATCGGCTATTGCAACACCTTGTTTTAAACCAATGTTTGCCGCTTCTAATGATTTGCTAGGCGTCCAAATAGTCATTTTTTGTAAGGCGTAACTGCTATCGGGAATTGATTTTAAGGGTTTCAGTTGATACAAGGCATCATCAAAAACTTCGACAATGCGCCGTGTTTTCCATGTCCAATCCGCGCCGCTGACCTCTACTTCAGCCAATGTGCAGCAGGCATTAGTCAGCGTGTGTTCTTTAAGGGTCTTAATGGCTGCTGCCAGTGCCTTACGGAAATCTTTTTTGGATAACGGCGCTTGTTTACCCAAACCGACCAATAATATACGCGCAATAGTGCTGTCAGGGACGAAGTTAATTAAAACAGTTTCGCCATTTTTTCCTTTTAGATCACCGCGTTGCAGGATTTTACTGACTAGGTGTTGTGTGCGTTGATCGAGTAAATCGGCGGCTGCTGTTAATGCTTGATTTTCGTAAATGCCAACGATAACGCAATCGCTGGTTAGTTGATCCAGAGCGGCGCTTTCTATAAAGTATTCCATAGCGTAATGTATTGATCTGTATGAGGGTGAATGGGGAATCTGTATTCTTAGGCTATTTATTTACGGGATTAATAGCTCGTGTTGCCTGCGCTATTAATGTCCGTAAATCGTCATTTCAATAGCCAGTTGACGATGCTGCCCTTTAAGAATAACGCCAATTATAACAGTTGCGACACAAGCAAACCAGAGTGCTATTTTGGTTATCCACTGACGAGAATATAATTCTACGTTTCAAAATAGACTTAGATCTATGCCTATTTGGCGTAAGCTCAGCGTTGTTGTAATACTTTATTTTTTAAACGGTAAACATCTTTAAGCAGTTGATGGTTATATTTTTGCGCCAATTGTTCCGCGGTATTGATGAGTTGCACGGCTGCTGGTGACTGTCCGGTGGCGTATAAGGCATCTGCTTTCATTAAATAGTATTGAAATACGCGCGGATCTTGTGCTTGCGCTTTTATAACGGTTTGTAGCGCGGCATCGGGTAAACCGTACTGCATTTCAATATCAAACAGGCTTTTAACGTATGTACGTCGCCATTCCTGATCTACAAAGGTGTTGTCAATCGCGGCATTTAACCACTGTTGAACATCGTGCATATGCTCAGCGCAACGGCTGTTTTTGCTGATGATTCAGGCGGTTGAGCAGTTTTTGCGTGTCCAGTAGGGGATCAACCGCGGCGGTAATCGGCGCTGACAAAGTGGCTTGCATGCCTAAACTGGCGGACTCTTTATTGAGGGAAACGGCTTTTAAATAGTACGCATACGCTGCGGCAGGTTGATTTTGCTTTTTATTGAGCAATTCAGCGTAGGAGTAGAGGCTAATGGGTGATTCGGGGTGATTGGTCGCTAAACTTTTGAATAAGCTGGCTTCTGACTGCCAATAAGTCGCACACTGCACAGTTAAGCTGATTAGCAGCACGCTACTGAGGACAAGGCCTGGGATAGTGATGCTTTTAAATGCCTGGGTGTTTATACGCAAACTTACATTGGTTAATGTCACCACAAACAAAACAATGAGACCTAAGGACGGTAAGTAATTACGGTGTTCAAAAATGATTTCCAGCGGCAAAATGGTTGATTCCATACTGTGTCCGACTAAAAACCACACGATGGCAAGCGATAACGCGGGTTGTTTGCGTTTACACCACCACGCCAGTATCAACATAATGCCCCAAGAAACAACACTTATCACGGTCGTGATAGGCTCTAACCAGCTTTTACTTAAGGGTAGATCATCATGATACAGTCCCATTACCCGAATATCCGGGAAAACCAACATTTGCACGTAAAACCACATGACCCTTGCTTCGGTTAATAAACGCTGTTCGAGTGTAAAGGGGCGTGTGTAATAACCCGCTAAGACATTGTATTTTCCGCTGATAGTGAGATACACGCCGATCAGTAACGGTATGCCCAATAGCACGGCATATAGACTGAAGATGGGTTTTTTTACGCCGTGTTGTGCGTAGAGGCAAAATTCAATGGCAGCGGCATATAAGACTAAAAGAACGGCATTTTCTTTGCACAGTAAGCCCAAAGCCGTACCGACTAAAATCGCCGCCAGCATCCAGAGGATTGCCAAAGGCGCGCCTTGTTCCAAGCGGTTACGTGCCCATACATAGCCATTTAACCCCAGCAGTATAAATAAAGCCGCCATGCTGGTCATGCGTTGCACAATATAAGCAACGGTACTGACTTGTAACGGGTGAACGGCCCACAGTAAGGCAATGAAAAAAGCGAGTAGCAGGGTTTGGTTGCGGCTTAGCGTACTGGATTGCTTAAACAGTTTTGGGGTTAATTGCAGTATCAAACCGAACACTAATAACGCATTCAGTAAGTGAATACTTAAATTGGTGACTTTAAACACAAAGGTATTATTAAATCCCTGTGCCTGATAATAATTAAGGCCAAAGGAGAGCGCGGGTAATACGCGTTTAAATAACCCGCTTTCATTCGAGAATAAGGGTTTTTTTAAGGATTCTAGCGATAAGTCATGTAATACAACCGCAGGATTTTCAAGAATATTAATTTGATCATCAAATACAAACGGGCCATGTAAGGCACGCTGATAACTGAAGGTAATCAGCAGCAGTAATACGATAGCGGCGGCCACCAATATGCCTGCGATAGGCAAACGCCCAATGGTGTTATCAGAAGAGGTGATTGTATTCAACGGTTGATCCTGCATAAAACGGTATGAGTAACGGTAGAGTACGCATTGCGTACTCTACAGAGGCGGTACAGCGATTATTTTTCTTCAATATATTTATAATGTAAAGAAGAAATTTGTTCTGAAATAATGCCCATCAAAAAAATAAACAAGGAGGACAATAATAATAACATGCTCATATTGGTAAAGCGTCCGTCTGTTAAGTAGGTATGGGCATAATTACCCACACCGGATAAAAACATCACAGTACTGATTGGCAGAAAAAAGCGCATCGGTGAAAATAACGCACCCACTCTTAAAATCACGATAAAAAAGCGATAGCCATCTTTTAAAATATGGATATGGCTTTGACCTTTACGGGTTCCTACATGAATGGGGATATAGCCAACATGAAAGCCAGAGCGAAAGAAAGCCATGGTGCTGGTGGTTGGATAGGAAAAACCATTGGGCAATAAATATAAAAATTTTCTGAATTTATGGGCGCGTACCACTCTAAAGCCGGAGGTTAAATCTTCGATTTTATACTGCGTCATATAACTGGCTAGACGGTTATAAATCCAATTGCCAAATCGGCGCACCAAACTACTGTGGGTGCTGGGGTGGCGAGCGCCAACCACCATGTCGTAGCCTTCGTTTAATTTTTCCAATAGCGTTGGAATATCATCGGGATCATGTTGTCCGTCTGCATCCATAAACACCAAAATGTCACCAGTGGCGTTGCGCGCGCCAGTCTTTACCGCGGCACCGTTACCCAAACTGTATGGATGGGTGATTACTTTAACGCCTAAGTCTTGGGCAATTTTCCGAGTATTATCGGTTGAGCCGTCGTTGATTAATAGGATTTCTGCATCTAGCTTTAACGCTTTAATTTTAACAAGCAAAGCAGCGATATTTTGTGCTTCATTTTTGGCGGGTAATACGATACTAATCGTTGATGGCGTTTTATTTTTTAAGTTTTGCATAGCGACAATTTAAAGGGTTACAGTCAGGCCGGCGCTTAAGTAGTAACGGATTAGGCAGGCAAAACAATGTTAATGTGTCATTTTACTATGCTTGCAGAGGATTGGGCGCATAAATAATGCGATTTAGATTTAACGCATAAGTGGATATTAAAGCCGTTGAAAAAATCCTTCTATGTTTCTAACCAGCTTTTTATCCAGCGCAAACATCACCACATTATCATCTTCTTCAATAATCGTGTCGTGATGAATAGGGATGACTTCTTTGCTACGGATTAACGCACCCAATACTACGCCTGCGGGTAAATTAATCTGGTCAACGCGTAAGCCGACGACGGAAAGTAAGCCCTGCGAATGATGGGCAATGGCCTCAATGGCTTCGGCTGTTCCACCACACAAAGAGCTAACGCGAGCGACATCGCCTTTTCTAACGTGTTTAAGGATACTTCCTAAGGTTTCTTGATTAGGCAATACCACCACATCTACCCCTGTTCCCTGTAATAATTTGGTGTATGAATTATTATTTAACAGACAAATAGCTTTTCTGACGCCTAGATTCTTGGCCAGCGCTGCCGAGATAATATTTACGCCGTCGTTATCGGTGACGGCACAAAATAAATCAGAGCTTCCGATCAACTCTTCTCGTAACAAAGACTCATTGGTTGCATCGCCATATAGCACTTCAGTGTGCTCTAGCTCGGTCGATATTTTTTTAACGCGCTCTAAATCATATTCAATGACTTTGATCTGGTGATCTTTTTCTAAGGCCATCGCCAAACGTTTACCAACGTGCCCGCCGCCCGCAATGATGACGCTCCTCATCGGTGCTTCTAATTTGTGTAAGTCGGTTAATACTTTAAGGACTTCTTCGGCGGGAGAGACAAAAAAGACTTCGTCTTCTTCGGCAATAGCGGCTTCGCCATTCACTGGAATACCAATACCTTTTCTAAAAATGGCTACGACGCGAATTTTGGCATTCGCCAGATTTTCACTTAATACCTTAATTTTAGTGCCCGTTAGAAATCCTTCCGCGACGACTTTAACTGAAAATAAGCGTACCAAGCCATCTGCAAATTCAGAAACATGTAGCGCACCTGGAAATTCGATTAAATTTCGAATGGCTTCCATCACAATTTGTTCTGGACTGATCACAATATCGATGGCAATGCCGTTTTCTGCAAACAATTCGGGGTGCAGTAGGTAATCAATTGAGCGGATACGTGCGATGGTTTTAGGTCTGCTATACAAGGTATTAATAATTTGGCAGGCCAACATATTGGTTTCATCACGATCAGTGACCGCAATGACAATGTCGGCATTGCGTACATTAGCACTCTCAAGCACGCTGGGATGGGCGGCATTGCCCAAAATCGTAGCAATATCCAAGCGATCTTTTAACGCAGATAACAAATGTGCATTCATATCAATGACGGTAATATCATTTTCTTCGCTGGCTAATGCCGTAGCAACCGAAGACCCAGTAACGCCAGCGCCAAGAATAAGTATTTTCATGTGTGTTCTATGAGGATCATGATGTTATAGCCAGTTAGATTAAAAACCATTTGGCTGTAATGAATACGGGTGTGGGATTATAGCAGAATATCGGCGAGTGGCTTATGCGTGAGTTAGTTGGATAAGAATGGAATGGATGGCTGATAAAATTTATGCCGTTCAGGGTGATAGTAATCAAGCCATGAACGGCATAAAACAGGTATCAGGCATAGACATCTAACCTAGATGAATTACCTGGTGTTGAATTTAATAATTGTAAAGCGGCTTCGCCTTGTTGCTTTTGTACGTCCTGTGCCTTGCTTAAGACCGCTATATTGACTTGCTGTGCCGCTTTTTGTTGTTGCATTGATATTGCCGCACTGACGAGCCCTGCTATTGAGTCCATGACATATCCCCCTGTTAATTGAATGTAAGTTAGATACTTTCGTTGGCGGCAGGGGGTAGGTTTTCTTTAGTAATTAAGACGCTTGAGTTAATTGTTCAGGTTTTAACATGGAGGTTTTACCCACCATAATATCCAATGTTTTCCACAGGCGTTTAAATACCGACTCTTGAATGTAAGGGATGTTATGTTTCTCACACACGGCCTTTACACGCGGTTGTACTTTTTGGTACTGGCTGGCAGGCATATCTGGCCATAAATGGTGTTCAACTTGGTAATTTAGCCAACCATGTAAGAAGTCGACTAGATTCGTACCCGCGGAGTAATTAACCGATCCCACAATTTGGCGTAAATAAAACTCACCTTTACTGGTTGATTTGTCTTCAAACATTAAAACGTCTTCACCCGCATGATTAGGGCCGATGACCAGAAATGAATGTAAATTAGTTAATAGCTCTGCAAACAGTGAATTAATCAGTACGTTAGTGGCAGCAACCGCACCTAGCGGTATAAATAACGCAGGAATAACGATAAAGCGAACCAAACTATAAGGTAACAAGCAGCTTAGCCACAAATCTCTACCGACCGCAGTAAAGGGACTCCATTTTTCGGCACGCGTTGTTTCGGTAACGGGTAAGCCCGCTTTTTTGGCTTGTATGGCGCGATATTCGGTTAAGGTTGATGGGGCATAATAGAAAATTTTCCAGTTGGCCGCCATAACCGCTAATAACATATAACGTCCCCAGCGAGGGATGTTGGAGGCTCTTAAGGTTGCCATGTTATGTTCAACTTGATCGGGATCGACTTCTTCGCCTAAATGATAGTGATGAATGTCGTTGTGCTCTTTATCCCATGCTTCGGGATGCATCCAATCGATCCAATCCAGATAACGTCGCCAACCGCGCGCAAAGCCTTTGCTGGTATAGCGTTTAGGAATGCCTTCTATTCTATCGTAACCGCGGTGCATAACGTGATGGGCAACCGTTGTCCAGCGGGTAAAATTGCCCTGACTGATTAAATAAGCTGAAAGTGGATTAGGAATAATCCACGCTGTGCCGTAACCAATGAGAGAGCACGCTCGCCCCCAACGTTCAATTTTTTTAAGATGCTCAAAATCGCTCATATTGGTCGCGCTTATTACATCACGTTCAATGGCATCAATGTCTTTTGCTAATTGCTCTCTATCGACAGCATGGTATTTTTCTAGTCTCAACGTATCCTCACCTATTTTATAGTATTGCCCGGGGTGTTTAACGGCTGCACCGGTCAGCGTAGCAGGCTGATTTTTTAAATAAAAGCCACACTACAGGTGCTTATCATAACGTTATTTTTAAGTAGACAAAAGCGTTAATATGCGCTTATGGGTAGTGGCGTTGGTTTTTTATGGCGAATAATAATGTGCCTGCTTGGCAAACAGGGGGTTTTGTACCCTTAGCGCTAACGGTAGGATAAATGGTGGCATGGATCGATAGGTCAGTGGCGTCTTAAGTGGTTAATCTTTAACGCTCTAATCGCTTGCGTTAGTTTTTTTAGATCGTCCGCATCGCTGTCTTTGTTGTAACGTATTTTAAGATACAGCTCGGTAATGGTGTTGATGGGCAAGGTAAGGTCAGGATGTTGTTGAATGATCCTTATTGCAAAGGCACTGGCGGTTTCACCGGGCAGTTTTTGCAGCTGCAGTTTAGCCAGTTTGTGGGTGAATTGTTGGTACAGTCGTGAGGCGTGATCTTGCTGTTTTTGAGGTTGGCGCGTTAGCCACCAGAATAGTCCTAAGGTTAATCCCGACAGGATAGCAAACAGCCATGTCAACATGCGCTGGCTATTATTTAAACCAAAGCGGCTTAAAAAATGCGCTTGGTTAGTGTTGTTGTAATTAATAACCCAGCGTTGCCAGCTATAATCGGCATTTTGCCACGCTTGGCGGAATTGTTTGGCGATATTAGCAGCAGTACTACCTCGCTGACCTAAATCAAAGTTGACTGAGCCACTGTTAATTTGCTTATCAATATTAACGCCTTGCTCAACGCGTTCAGGAGCAATCGCCGTGGTGGGGTCAATGCGAGTCCAACCTTTATTTTCCAGCCATACTTCTGTCCACGCATGTGCATCGGCTTGCTTTATTTCCAGAAAATTACCTTGTTTGTTTAATTCTCCGCCCTGATAGCCGCTTACAACGCGTGCTGGAATGTGCGCTATGCGCATTAAATAGACAAATGCTGTGGCGTAGTGACTGCAAAAACCAGTATGCGTTTTGAATAAAAAGGTATCGATGGGATTTTCTTCCATCAGAGGGGGCGTTAAAGAATAATAAAATTGCTGTGTTCTAAAGTGGTTCATCACCTCTTGAATAAAGCGGCTGGGGCTTGCGTCAAAACCGTGTAATTGGCTGACTAAGGCAGTGATTTCTGGCGAAATGACGGGTGGCAGTTGTAGGTTTTCTTGGCGTTCACTGTTGCCGATGTTACCGGTATTATAATCCGAATAAGATTGCAGTGTATATTCAGCACGGATGCTAGGATTGGCGTCTGTCGTGACTTGGTAATAAGTATTTATTTTTAGGGGGGGCGCGAGTTTATCCGGCATATCCAACGCAAATACCCAGTTTTTATCTTGCGGTTCCAGCAGTAGCGTGTACTGATAAGGGCTGCCGCTAAAGCTTAAGGTATCCTGATTGCGTTGCGTGTCACGTTTGAGTAAGGGTAGCCATTTTTTGCCGTCGGTGAGCGAGAACACCGGGCCGCGCCAATAGCGCTGTGGCTGTGGAGGAATGGCACCGTCAAATTTAACCCTGAAGACTAATTCATCCGATAAGGCCAGGTCGCTGATAGCGCCGGGTTCAAGCGTTTCGCTCAAGCCGGATTTGATTTGGGATTTATCTTGTAAAAACGTCCAATGCGGCGCTTCCAGCCGTGGAAATAGAATAAAGAAAGTAATGCCCAAGGGTAGGGCTTGCAGAATAATAATCAGTGCGGTTTTAATGGCTTTTTTGGCGTCGCTGGTACGCATATTGATGACCACTAAGGTAGCCAATAAGCTGACGCAGACCGCGATGATATAGAGCGCCATTCCCATGGATTGCTGGTATAAAAATAGCGTGGCCGCGACGATGAAGCTTAAGAAAACAATGAAATACACGTCGCGTGTGGTTTTTATCTCTAATAATTTAAGACCCAGCGCGGTAATAAAAATACTGGTGCCCGCATTGCGTCCGAAGACGCCTAAATGCTGTTGGTAGAGTAGCGCAATACCTGCGCAGGTGAGCAAAAAGAGTATGGCTTTATTCGGCAGCCAGTTTTTTTTCCAAATGCCCACTACACGCCAGATTAATAGCGCATAAAAAAAGCCAAATACACTGGGTGCGATCGTCCATGCATGTGGCAAGCCAATTAATGCAACAGAACTGAGCAGCAATAGTAAAACCGTCGGTTGGATGTGGGTGGGCATGATTTAAAAAAGGGCTAATGCTTGCAAGCATTGTGCTTGATGAGTCTTGCCTTGTGCGGGTGGCAAGCTAAGTCCGGGTAAGTTAAAGCCGTATTTTAGACCTGTTGCTTCTGCATCAAGCACCCAGCGGCAGAGTTGGCTCAAGCGTTCTTCGGTGTTGTGTCCCGGTGTCACGGCATAGTCCAGCCAGCAAGTTGCTGAATTTTCATTGCTAAAGTGTTTGGTGAGTAAGCCTTGACCTTTGGCGAAAGCTTTCCAATGAATGTGCCTAATGGTATCGCCCGCTTGGTACGCCTGCAGGCCGTAAAAATCATCGCCACCGCCTTTTTTTACACTGCCCTGCAGGGCTTGTTGTGTCGCCGTTTCTGGAAAAGGCAGCAGGGTGCTGCTGGGCTTTGGATAAACTAAAATCGGTTGCTCGAAGCGTATCGGCGACCAGGCGCGAAATAAACCTAACGGGAAACGGCTGGTGACTTTAATGGTACCGATTTGAAAGCAGCCGCGCTGATGTGTGTTGGCGTAGAGTGTCAGCGGTTCACGGCTATAAGCAGCAGCATCGTAATACACGGGTTGTTCTATTTTGAATTCCAGATTAAAGCGCTCGATAGTGCCGGGGTTTTCAATAAGTAGGGATATGGCGGCTATATCTCCTGCAAAAACGGGCTTATGTTGCCCCGCGTGGATGATCAGTCCGGCTAATGATCTAAAGGTCGATAAAATAGTGACCACCAGAACGCTGATTAGCATAAATGCCAGCAGGTAGGTGAGGTTGTTGTTATAGATAAAGGCAATCAATAACAAAATCACCAGTAGCAGCATAAAACTTAAGCCATGCTTGGTCGGTAGAATAAATATCCGGCGATGCTTCAGTTCTATGGGGCCTTTAACGGGTTTTTCACCCTTGAAAATAGAGTCGAAAATCCGTTTTCGTTTAAAATTAGCCGAGTTTTTGGCGACTGATTTAAGGAATGGCAACATGTTGAATAATAGGGGCAACCACTGCGTTGGAATCGGTATTGGCCGCCCGTAAACGATGACCCGCCACGGCGGCTAATACGGCCTGAATATCATCGGGCAAGACAGAATCGCGTTTATGCATAAACGCCCATGCTTTGGCGGCAGTCATTAATGCCAGTCCCGCGCGGGGTGATAAGCCACAACTGTACTCGGTTGAATGGCGCGTGAAACTAATAATGGCTTGCAGGTAGTCAAGTAGTGCAGGGGAGGTATGCACCTTGGCAATCGCATCCTGCATGGCAGGTAATTTTTCAGGACTGAGTTGTACGCTTAATTGACTGATTAAGTGATGCCGACTTTGTCCGGTCAATAGCTCACGTTCTGCTGCTTTATCGGGGTAGCCTAATTCAAGGCGCATTAAAAAACGGTCTAACTGTGATTCGGGTAAGGGGAATGTGCCTAATTGGTGTGATGGGTTTTGGGTGGCAATGACAAAAAATGGCTGCGGTAACGGATAGGTTTTGCCTTCAACGGTTACTTGGCGCTCTTCCATTGCTTCCAATAACGCACTTTGTGCCTTTGGCGTGGAACGGTTAATTTCATCTGCTAATACCATTTGGTTAAACAATGGGCCAGGATGAAAGGTAAATTGGTGTTTGTCGACATCAAAAACGGACGCACCGATAATGTCGGCGGGTAAGATGTCGCTAGTAAATTGAATGCGTTGATACTGCAAGCCTAATAATGTCGCTAGCGTATGGGCTAACGTGGTTTTACCCACACCTGGAATGTCTTCAATTAACAAATGTCCCCGTGCTAATAAACAGCACACGGCTAATTTAATCTGGTGTTGCTTGCCGAGGATGATGGTATTGGCCGATGCTAATAAGGCGTCTAAAGCAATGTGCATAGTCTGTCTAGCCGGGATAGTTAAGTCTTTAGGAGTATAGCAGAGGCTTATAAACTGGCTACCCTTGAGGGTTTTTATACTGAAGTATTTGCAGTGTTTGAGTTTGGAGTGGCGTCAAGGCTGTCTAGTATGCATACTCGGTAAGACGGTTGTATTGATGTGGCGCGTTAAGCAACGTGCATTTTAGCTGCTGGCTTGGTGATATGCAGAGCTCTTGGTCATCATTGTACCCGCCGATGACAGTGATTTTTAACGCTCAGAGCCGATTGGTTGTAACGCTACTGTTGTTAATTGTTATGGTAATCGACTTGTTGCAGTAACGCGTTTAGTTTAGAGTCAAGCGCGGTTTCGCTGAATATATGCTGTAACGCAGTTGCTTGGCTTGGTGAAAGATCGGGTAGGGTTAATAATTGCGCGCATTGTGTTTGATAGTGTTCTTGAATAGCCACTAACGCGACTTGCAAGCTATTAACCAATTGCTGGTTCATATCTACTAGAGATACATTCACTACATCAACCAATTCCGCAAACGATTCTTTTTGCTGTTTGATGACTATTTCATTATCTAGCGCAATAACCCGCTCGTTTACCGCTTCACACAATAAAGCCAGATTATCTGACATACGTCCGTAACGATCCGCATTGTCAATGGGCATGTTTTTTACAATTAAAGTAATATGTTCGTAGGTACATGCGCTATGTGCTTTAAAGCTGACCAAACGCCCCTGCTGTGCCATGGTGGTAAAAATAGATTCTTCGACAGCGGAGCAAGAGCCAAGGTCACTGTAAGAAACACTGGTTTGTTGCCCACGTATTTGTACGCGCGCATCCAGCCCAAATGAACTCAAGGTACTTAATACTTCCTTGCAGATGGACAGATAATCCGTGCAGTTAAAGCTGGCACGTAAAAATTGTAATATTTCTCCCACCTCCGCAGCACTGGACATAGCGGTCATTGCTACCGAAAAAGCATTGGATAAATCTGCTTTTAGTGTATGGCGTTCAATATGTTGCGCTAAGGTATGGCTAATCCTTGAACCCAGCTCTGTTGCGGTTACGGAGCTGGACAGGTAATCATCACCCCCCACTTCATAAACACTAAACAATTCATTGTCATCCGGATGGTCAGATAAAAAAATAATGGGTAAGTCAGCGGTATTGCCGTTATCGCGAATGGCTTTGCAAACCGCTAAGCCTGATGATTTTGAATTGCTCAAGTTTAGTAACAGTAAGGCTGGTGAGTGCTGCTTAACAGCCTCTAAAACCGATTGTCTTTGCGTTGGTCGGTACACTTGGTACTGTTCTTGCAATATTTCGATAATAAGCTCTGCCGCAAAGTCATCTTCTTCCGCAAGCAGAATAGCTGGGCGATTTTTCATTCTCTAATACCCTTTATGAGTTAAGTGGTGCTATGTAAAATACAGAAAACGCATTCTAGTTTAGGTTAATTCGTTCATTTTATCTATTAACGTATCCTGAAATAACAAAAAATCCGTCTCACTGATGCCTAAAAAAGCCAGTACTGCTTTATAATCAGCAGCCCAGTCCGTCTCGACACTAGTATCTTTGCGTGATATTTTATTCAGTTCGTAATGAATACCAATCGCCGCTTTTAAAATAGCGATCATGGTTAATTTAGACTGATGTGCGGGAAACTTTTTACACAGTGAGGCAAAAGGTCGATGGTGATTTTCGACGGCGATAATAATATCCGGCGATAAAAACCATTGCCGACAGAGTTGACCCGAAATTTGCGCATGATCAAGTCCATAATGGTCTTTTTCAAGTTCACTCAGTGTTTGAGGGTCGGTATAGGCTAACGCATAAAATGTCGCGTAATCAGGAAAATGCTCCATTAAAATGGGTATGCCACACGCGTGGAATAAACCCATGCTAAACGCATCATCACGGTCAGGATGGTTAATCCGATTAGCGACTTCATCACAAATATAGGCAATTTCATTCGCCGCATCCCAAAATTCAGCTAATTTTGCGGCGTTTTTACACACGTTGCGTACCGATATGGTGCGTACCAACATTAATATTTTTTTAAATCCGAGTAGGGCAATGGCTTGCTGAACGGAGCTGATTTTAGTTTGCATGCCAAAAAACGGCGAGTTGACGACTTGCAAAATCGCCGCGCTGAGGCTCATGTCTTTGCTGATTAATTGCGCAATTAAGTTAAAATCAGGCTCGCTTTTTTTAAATGCGTCCGTTACTTGAATGAGTACTTCAGGTCTTGCCGGAATGGAGACTTTCGCGAGGATTTTTTGAGCGTCATTGATTGGCATAAGCTAGGGGTGAAAAATATTTAACAAATCATTCATTAATAATCAAAAAAAAATCAGTGGCATTATATACAATTAAAAACAGCAATGTGCTATGCCTTAATATTAAATAGGGCTTTTATCAAAAAAGCAAAAAACGATTGTTTTTTTGATAGGCTAAATAATTCGATATGCTGGATACCATTGTAAAATACTTCTTTTGTTCGTCCTTAGTGTGAACTATAACGTCTTAAATGCTATGATTTGTAGTTTTTACTTGTAATCTACTCACTTTAAGTTGGGACGTTCTACTTAAGGATGGGTTTCTATCCCTACTCGGCGCAGTATCATGGTCGTGCTGTCTTTAACGTTAAGTAACAGTTATTTGTAAATAATAAGAACAAGGCTAGCAGGTATTCGATTTATTGATATCGGAAAAGTGC
>JAPLRW010000149.1 GCA_026398935.1 Methylococcales bacterium | reverse complement strand
GCAAGGATTACGAAGTGTTGACCGAATCTAGCACCGCTTTCATTCATATTGCCATGATAAATCTCATGCTTGGGCGACTTGAACGCTAAACTGAGGACTTTTGAAACACGCACTAAGAAGATTCGCCAGAATCCACGCTGGTCAAATTTACCGGTGGTGGCGCTCACCGCAGGCGCTTTTAAAAACTTGCAGGATACCGCGCTTGAGTCGGGCATGAATGATTTCATCAGTAAACCTTTTAACGTGCAACATTTAATCGCCACTATCCAGCGCTGGACAGGAGGATCGAAGGTATTTAACCTTAGCGCGCCACTGGTCACTAAGCCATCAGGGCGAGAGCTTGAGCGCTCTCAAGAAGTATTGACGTTACCCGCTAATAACGCTCAAACACTGGATTTACCTGGAATCAATCTGGAGGCGGGGTTGAAAATATGGAAGCAGGTGGATAAATATCAGGGATTCTTATCACGTTTTATGGATGAATATCATGATGTTAAAGTGGTTGCGGTTAATGCAATGGCGCAAGGTGAGCAGGCCACCGTCGTTGCATTGGTACATAAATTAAAAGGCGCTGCTTATGCTTTGCAGTTGGATAAGGTGGCAAGGCAGTGTATCGCCGTGGAAACGGCGTTAAGCAATGGCGCGTATTTGCTTGAGGGACTCACCGCCTTGCAACAGACGCTTGATGAGGTTGCGGCTAGCTTGGTCATCTGGCTAACGGCTGTGCCTGCAACGGCGTTAACGTCAAAAAAGTTTGACGTACCTTACGAAAAACGCAATGAAGTGGAGCAATTATTTAGCCAGTTGCTACAATCCTTTAGTGAAGACAATCCGCGTACACCGACATTATTCCTGTCCCGTCTGGAACCTTGGGTAGGCACTGATCTACTGATGCCGATTAAAGGGCAAGTACAGGACTTTAAGTTTCGTGAAGCTGAAGTATTAACGCAAGCACTGATAGATAAACTCAACCTTTCTAGTCACTAAAATGAATTCATGCTAAACCACCCTATTTTGATCGTCGATGATGAACCGACTAATTTAGCCATTCTTTCCATGGTATTGGAAGCCGATTATTCGCTGGTCTTTGCGCGCACGGGTTTGGAAGCGTTGGCGGCAGTAGAGAAACACCAGCCCTGCTTAATATTGCTCGACATTCAAATGCCAGATATGGATGGCTATGCTGTTTGTGAGCAATTGAAAGCAAATCCCATTACTGAGATGATTCCGGTCATTTTTGTGACCTCACTGTCCGAAATGGGCAATGAGAAGGCCGGATTTGCGGCGGGATGTGTAGACTATTTGAGTAAGCCTATTGTTCCTGAAATTGTTCTGGCGCGGGTGCGCACGCATTTGTCACTGGTACGGGCAACACAGTTGGAAAAAAGTCAGCGCGATGCGATTTTTATGTTGGGTGCGGCAGGGCATTATAATGATAATAATACTGGCGTACATATTTGGCGGATGGCGGCTTACTCAAAAGTATTGGCACGGGCGCTAGGATGGTCTATACCAGAGGCTGAGTTATTAGAGTTAGCGGCTCCGATGCACGATACGGGGAAAATTGGGATTCCCGATGCTGTGCTGAAAAAGCAGGGTGGATTAGATGCTGAAGAGTGGCTGATCATGAAGCGGCATTGTCAGATTGGCTATGACATTTTATCCAAAAGCGATGCGCCGATATTTATGTTGGCGGCAGAAATTGCCCTGTGTCATCATGAACGCTGGGATGGCAGCGGCTATCCTCAAGGTTTGGTGGGTACGGCTATCCCTGAAGTGGTGCGTATCGTAACCTTGGCCGATGTTTTTGATGCCTTGACAATGTGGCGTCCTTATAAGGAACCATGGCCGTTAGACAAGGTCGTTGCGTTTATTACTGAGGGTGCAGGGCAGCATTTTGATCCAGACATGGTCAAGGTTTTTTTAGGTGTTCAGGATCAGCTTATGGATATTAAAGAACAGTTTTCTCATAAAGTATGATGCATTGTTGGGTGTTATCGCGATAAAGTATGTTTCTACAACGCCGAGAGCTAAAAATCAGGGGGTGTTTATTTATGTGCGTACTCATGTTTCTGCCAAGGCTTATTTTAAAAGGATAACGCTGTAAACTATGCGCTAAGCCAGCAAGTCTTGTGCAAAGGTGCGCGCTTCGTGGTATTTTTAAGCACATTCAGCCAGCAAGGTACACCATGTTTTTTCTGCACAGTTCCAATAAAACCGAAAATTTAGTCGAGCATTTATTGGCGGTTATCGAAGCGGCTCCCTTGTCGTCACCGTTTAGTCAGGAAGTGTTTTTAATCCAAAGTCAGGGTATGGAGCGTTGGCTCTGCCAACAAATGGCGAGTCGCTTGAAAGTCTGCGCGAATGACAAATTTTTATTTCCCGGTAAGTTTTTTAGCAGCATTGCAGAACGCTTGGACAGCCGTTTAAATGATGCAGCATTAGACCGTAACTTAATGTTATGGCGTTTTGAAGGCTTACTTCGGCAACTGGATGATCCGGTATATCAGCCTTTGCAGCAGTATTTGCAAGGCGAGAATCTGGAATTAAAACGCTTCCAGTTGGCACAACAACTGGCCAAGGTGTTTGACCAATATCAAATCATGCGTCCCGATATGCTGAGCCGTTGGCAGCAAGGCGAATGGGTCTTTGAAAATAATACGACCGAGCAATGGCAGCGTAAACTCTGGTTAGAAATAACCCAAGTTATCGGCATGAAGCACCGCGGCAGTTTATGGTTGGACATTATTGATACCCTGCACAGTCATATTCCGGGGCATTTTTCAGGGCAATTACCCGAGCGCATTTCACTGTTTGGCGTTAATACGCTGCCACCACTGTTTTTAGCGTATTTGCATGCCTTGGCACAGCATTGTGATTTGCATTTATTCTTATTGAATCCCTCGCAAGAATTTTGGGCGGATATTGAAAGTAAGCGTCAGCGCGCCAAAGCTGGAACGGACGAAGCGTTTATCGGACATCCATTGTTAGCGGCGCTGGGGCAGCAGGGCAGGGAGTTTCAGGATATGCTGCTGACGCAAACGCATTTTAATCTGGAACTCGATAGCTTTGAGCCGACGGATGCCGTTAATCTATTGCAACAGTTACAAAATGATATTTTAAGTAACCAGTTGCAACCGGGGACGCCCGTGATGGATGGCTCCATCAGTGTACATGCCTGTCACTCGCGCTTGCGTGAAATCGAAGTGTTAAAAAACACCTTACTGCATGCGCTAGAAATTGATCCAACTTTAGAATTGCGTGACATCGTAGTCATGGCACCTGATATTCAGGACTATGAACCCTTTATTACTGCCGTATTTACCGATATTCAGTATGCGATTGCGGATCGCAGTTTACGCTTAAGTAATTCCGCATTAGATGCCTTTATTCGCTTTTTAGAGATTAGCCAAAGTCGCTTTGGTTGGCAAAGTGTGGTCGATTTACTGGAGCAACCGACGGTTTATCCCAGCTTTGATTTAACGGAAGAAGATCTTGAACTGCTGAAACATTGGATTCAGGCGACTAACGTGCGCTGGGGGAAATCCGCGCAGCATAAGCATGAAATGGGCTTGCCGGAACTGGCGCAAAATACTTGGCAGGCGGCTCTTGATCGTTTATTGATGGGGTATAGCGTCGGCACGGATACGGATTTTGTGGATGGTGTTTTACCGTTTATCAACATCGAAGGCTCATCGGCGCAAGCGTTGGGTGGTTTGCATGATTTTATGCAATTACTGTTTAAGGCCAGTAAGGAATTACAGCACCCGCAACCGTTTATCGCTTGGCATCGGCAACTGCTTTATTATGCCGATCATCTGTTGTTGGTGGCAACGCCACTGGAACGGCAACAACTGAATGATTTACTTGATGAACTGGCGACAAAAATAGCCCCAGTTAATGCTGAAAATATCGCGGTAAGCGTGATTATTAGTTGGCTGGAAACACGGGTATCCGAACAGAAATCGACCAATGGTTTTTTACGCGGGCAATTAACCTTTTGTTCGATGTTACCCATGCGATCAATCCCCTTTAAGGTAATTGCCTTATTAGGCATGAACGATGGCGAGTTCCCTAAAATAGACCGTCAACCGAGCTTTGACTTATTGAAAGAGCAGTTTCGTAAAGGCGATAGATCCAGCCGTGCCGATGATCGCTATCAATTTCTGGAAATTTTACTCTCGACGCGGCAACAATTGATTATTACCTATAGAGGGCAATCCATTGCACATAACGAACTTATTCCGCCATCCGTGGTGGTGAGTGAGTTGTTGGATGTGTTGCGGGAGTATTATCAATTAGAGGGATTTACCACCTTACAGCCTTTGCAAGCCTTTAGTTCGCGCTATTTTGAACAAAATACGCCGCTAATCAGCTATGTTGCGGCGGATTGCAACATCGCTATCGCGCTCAATCAGCCTAAAGTAGCGCCAGAACCTTGGTGGCAAGGCTCGCTGACCGCGCCGACTGATTCCGTTATTATTGAAATAGATGAATTGTTGCGTTTTTTTAAACATCCGCAACGTTTTTTTATGCAGCGGCAATTGGATGTGCGCTTTAAAGGCATCAATGTTGATGCTGAAGAACGTGAGCCCTTTAGCATTGCGAGCTTGGATAACTACAGTATTCAACATGATTGGATTAATGCGCGATTAAACGGCAGCAATTTATCCTTGGCTAAATTACTGGCACAAGGGCATTGGTTAACTGGTGTGTGCGGTGCTATTGAATTTGATCGGCAACAACGCGCCATAGATGTGTTTGTGGCGCGTATACAAGACAAATGTTTAGGGTCACGCGCAGAGGATTTACCCATTGATATAAATGTCGGCAGGTTTCGATTACTGGGGACGACCACACAGCATTACCAGCAGGGCAGTTTGTTGTATCGCTATGCTGACTTAAAAGGCCGGGATTTTATTAGCGCCTGGTTACAGCATTTAATGGTTAACCAGCTTAAGCCGCAAGTGACACATTTACTGAGCATCGATGCTGATCGCGTGTTTTTGCCTGAACAGTGCGAAGACGGGCATTTAATACAGTGGCTGGAGCTGTATCAGCAAGGCGTACAACGCCCCGATGCTTTTTTTGTAGAGCCTGCCTTTGCGTATATTAAACAAGCAGATAAGTTGAACGGTGGAAAGTCAGCCTCTACACCCGCGCTGGATGCCGCCATTGCTTCATTAGCGCGCGCGGTGCAGCAGCCTTATGAGCCGGAGCTACAGCGACTGTATCAACAACAGGATGATTTGACCGACGTGTTGGGTGATGAATTTGAACGCCTCTGCCAAACCTTGTTGCAACCGATTTGGGAGGGCAGTGCTTGATGGCATTGGTTGGCGCAATATTACGGATCAGTGTATTGTTTGCTTCGGGTGTCTGGGATTGTAGGGGAGAATCACTAACGACTCGTGACAGTGGCCGTGTGTTAATGCAGCGTGACAACATTATCCATTCCACTCATGATCACGCGCTAAATCAAACCCAGAAGTACCGCCTGTACGGTAGCGGCAGTTTTATTCGCCGCGCCTAACTTGTCCAATACCTGAGTAATATGAAAATTTACGGTACGTTTGCCAACATTTATAATCTGTGCTATTTGTTCGACAGTTTTGCCATCTGCCGTCCAGCGTAATATCTCTTTTTCTCGCTCCGTGAGCGTAATATCCAAAGCCAGCGTTAACTTAGACGCCATAAAAGGGTAAAAACCCGCATATGCTACCTGTGTTAGCCAAGAAAGAATAGGTTCTTTTTCTGCCAACTCTTTAGCGCCAATGGATTCAAGCGACCTTGCCAGGCTCAGCATGCCTGAAAAGTTTTGTTTATTGCAATAGGATTGCGACCAGCCATACCCGATACCGTGCGCCAACGCGTCCTCCCAAAAAGGTGATGCAGATTGCTCTCTCCCAGACCATGCCAGTGGTGACGTTGAGCGTAAGCCATGCTGCATAACGGGGTCTTGGGCAAGGTAATGATTGGTTGCATAGCGCTGCTGCCAGGCAATAGGATAGTTATTCAATAGCAATGTTTTGGGTGCAGTTAATGGATACGGCGCACGAAAACCAAAAGCACAATAATCAAACCCAAGCAATTCAGCCGTTTTAACTAAATGCTGCAATAAATCCTGCTGATTCTGGGCAGTCAACAAGGCTTGCAACTGCTCTTCCAGCCAAGGTGTTATTGCCATAGTCTAAAATCCATTGAAAATCTAGCTGTTAATATTCACACTACATTTATCGTTTATAAAAGTCTAAACTACACCCGAACTGCTTATATCTGCGGCTTTTCTGATGCGTAAGCGGCTTCAGTTAACGCTAAAATCACCTTATCCAACAGAGACTAACATGACCGACAATAACTTAATCTTAAACCAAGTACATCATCCCTTAACACCGATACTCTCGGCAGACGGGTATATTCGCTTAAGCCTACAACAATTACCCCATGTGCAATTACACCATCTGCATTCAAGCCTTTACACTGAGCGCAGCCAAGAGCAGTCCAGAGCAACCAGCGTCACGGATATTCAAGGCTATACCGAATGGGTTACTCAGTCACAGCCCAGCATCTCGATAGGCTGGGACTGGCAAGTGCATTACCGGACAGGCGCAACAAACTATAGCATGGTCGGACAGCCCTTTAGTAATCTCTTGTTACAAAATAACCAGCAGCAAGATTTTAGCCTCGACGAAAGCCTGTCCATGTTGAGTATTTGGCTAAATACCCTGAATTGGCAAGAAAAAATTTCCAATTATATCCAATCTAAATACGCCTGACTAGCTGTCATTATTGACAGCTATCTACCTAAAAATATTTAAGTTCTAATACTCCCCATCATTACTGCGATGGGGAGCCACATGGATATTATTGCCGGATCTGCAACACAACTTGCCACAGATGTTATCGCCAGCCTTGCCAATTACCGTTACAAGGTTTTTGTGGAACAATTGGGCTGGCAACTTGATACACCAGAAGGCATAGAGCTAGATCAATTTGACCGACCGGACACGCTATATGTCGTTGCCAGAAACCACGCTGAAGAAATTATCGGCTGCGCCCGTCTGCTGCCCACCACCACGCCCTATCTGTTAGAAGAAATC
>JAPLRW010000155.1 GCA_026398935.1 Methylococcales bacterium | reverse complement strand
GCTAATGACTTCCCATTTTTTATTGTTCAAGTCAGTTGGGTACCGTTTAATTTTTGATCTGCGCTTCTTACTGCTCATTGGTTAAATGTTCAGTATTTTATCCCATTGCCATCCTTGACACTTTTAAAACACGCACTTAGATTGGAAAAACAAAGTTTTGCAACCGATCATCGCATTTTACTGGTTGCTGAATTGACTCAATCATTAGTGGCCTACGTTCTGCTTATTTATCATCGAGGTACGCGCCTAGCAAGGGTTTACTCTCTTGCAGTCGCCGAATCAGCTCGTGGACTTGGCATTGCCCGCCAATTAATGCTCGTAGGAGAACAAGCCGCCTGCGAAAATGGGTGCTTGCATCTTCGTTTAGAAGTCAGTGTTGATAATGTTGCTGCCATTCAACTTTATGAATCGATAGGGTTTCAAAAATTTGGTCTGTATCATGATTATTATGAAGACCATCGTGATGCGCTACGTTATCAAAAATGCATTCGTCACTATCACCCCATGTTACAACAAAGAGCCGTGCAATGGTTTCGGCAAACCACGCATTTTACCTGCGGGCCTGCTTCGCTGATGATGGTTATGCATTCTTTGGATCATTGCTATCAGCCAACACAAGAACAAGAGTTAATGATTTGGCGAGAAGCGACTACTATTTTTATGACATCCGGGCATGGGGGTTGCCATCCAATAGGATTAGCCTTGGCAGCACAGCAACGTGGTTTTGAAATCGCTGTCTGGATTAACCAAACTACGCCGCTATTTGTTGATGGTGTACGCAATGAACAAAACAAACAAATTGTTGAATTAGTCGATACCTGCTTTAAACAACAAGCAGAAAAACAAGGCTTAAAACTGCATTATGCCAACATTACCCAAGAAATATTATTCAGTGCATTACAATCCGGAGCGTTAGCGATTGTTTTAATTAGCACCTACAGTATGGATCGTAAAAAAACACCGCATTGGGTCGTGGTAAGTGGTTTCGACAAGGATTGCTTATATATTCACGATCCAGATCCTGATGATCAACGCCAAAGCGAGCTAGACTGCCAATACATTCCTATTGCCCGCGAAGATTTTGACCGCATGTCCTGCTTCGGTAAGAACCGCTTACGCACAGCATTGATTATAAAAAGGGCTTTAAAGGGTGTTGCAGCCTAGAAATGCTGCATACACTAGCGCGGGCGCGAATACCGTTCAAATAATCGCTAGCCCCTTAATCCGGGATAAAAATCAGCTCTACGCGATAATACGTTGAATACCAATCAATACCGCTTGAAAAATAGCCCAAGCCTTTTCTACGGGCGTAACAGCAACCAAACAACAGATACTAAAATTTTTAATTAATTATCAATTGCTTAATAATTTTAATAGCTAGCGTTAGGCACTTAGAAAGACATTGGATTGGGCGATGGTTCACAGTGGGAAACTAATGACGGGCAATGGTTGCACCCGCCTTGAAACGTCGGCAAACTTAGCGGTGTGTGTTTTAGAGACATTCAGAAGATATTAACGCGGTATGTATAAAATGCGGTTACATACTGGTTATATTTTTCGACAGGCATAAAAAAAGGACGTCGCTATTACAGCTATATCCTTGTTTTATATGGTGCCCAGGGACGGAATCGAACCGCCGACACGAGGATTTTCAGTCCTCTGCTCTACCGACTGAGCTACCTGGGCTTGCATAATTTAACGGTCTATCTTTACTACTTAAGTAATGGTGCCTCAGGCCGGAATCGAACCGGCACGGTGTTACCACCGCGGGATTTTAAGTCCCGTGCGTCTACCAGTTCCGCCACCAAGGCATTGCTTACGTTTCGGTAGAGCTGCGCAGTATATATATTTTTTATTAAAATGCCTAGCGTTTTTTTTAAAAAAATAAGCGAATGGCATTACTAACGTTAAGGCCGTGAAAAATACATTTAAAATCAATTATTAAGTGCATGTATTTTTTATAGCATTACTTTTATTTAAAATAATAGCAGGCAAGTATTGCACACCCATACAATAGCTTTGTAAATGACTCACTTTTATTTCACCTGCGCCTTAGGTTATTTTTTACGTTATAATCATCCTTTTTACTGCCAGAGTTTTTTGCCACTGTGACCACTACAAACAACGACTTATCAACTTTTCAGGGCTTGATTCTGGCATTGCAAGAATACTGGGCTAAGCAAGGCTGTATTTTATTGCAACCGTTAGATCAAGAAGTGGGGGCGGGTACTTTTCATCCGGCCACTTTTTTACGCGCTATTGGGCCTGAGCCTTGGAATACCTGTTATGTTCAACCTTCACGGCGTCCGACGGATGGTCGTTTTGGTGAAAACCCTAATCGGTTACAACATTACTACCAGTTTCAAGTCGCGCTTAAGCCTTCGCCAGTGAATATTCAAGAATTGTATTTAGGCTCATTGCGCTATCTAGGTTTGGATTTATTAGAACACGATGTGCGCTTTGTTGAAGATAACTGGGAGTCTCCTACGTTAGGTGCATGGGGATTGGGGTGGGAGGTTTGGTTAAATGGCATGGAAGTGACCCAATTTACCTATTTCCAGCAAGTTGGCGGCTTGGAGTGCAAGCCAGTGACCGGTGAAATCACCTATGGACTGGAACGTATTGCGATGTATTTGCAAGGCGCGGCGAGTGTTTATGACTTAGTTTGGACGCACGGCCCATTTGGCGATGTGACCTATGGCGATGTGTTCCATCAAAATGAAGTCGAAATGTCGGCGTACAATTTTGATCATGCGAATGTACCGTTTATGTTTAGCTGTTTTGATACGTATGAACAGGAATGCCAAAAACTCATTCAATTAGACCTGCCTTTACCGGCTTACGAAATGGTTTTAAAAGCGTCACATACCTTTAATTTACTGGACGCGCGCCATGCTATTTCCGTTACCGAACGACAACGTTACATTTTAAGAGTACGCAATATGTCGAAATCTGTTGCTGAAGCCTATTATCAACGTCGGGAGTCTCTCGGCTTCCCCATGCTGGCAACAGGAGGAAACGTATAATGACAACGCAACATTTACTGTTTGAACTAGGGAGCGAAGAATTACCCCCTAAAACCCTGCTACGTTTAAGTAACGCCTTGCTTAACAATATTACCCAAGGTTTAACCGCGGCTGGTTTAAGCTTCGGTAGCAGCAAAGCTTATGCGACACCGCGTCGATTAGCGGTCGTTATCGAAAATGTTGTTACGGCTCAAGCCGATACCTCGGTAGAGAAACGCGGCCCAGCGATACAAGCGGCGTTTATGCCGGACGGTTCTCCCAGCAAAGCAGCGCTAGGATTTGCGGTTAGTTGCGGCACGACCTTCGAGCAATTGCAACGCTTAAAAACCGATAAAGGCGAATGGCTCAGTTTTACGCAACAGGAAAAAGGACAGGCGACACCCGTATTACTTCCGGCGATTATTCAGCAAAGTGTGGCGAATTTGCCGATTGCTAAACGGATGCGTTGGGGTGATTCAAGTATTGAATTTGTACGCCCGGTGCATTGGGCGGTACTGCTCTATGGCAATGAAACCATTAAAACCGACGTGTTAGGGTTAACAACGGGCAACACCACGCGTGGTCACCGTTTTCATGCGCCGCAGGCATTGGTCATTGATGCGCCGGAACATTACGTAGCTATTTTACGGCAACAAGGCAAAGTGATTGCGGATATTGAGCAACGTAAAGCCATCATTAAAGCCGCTGGCACTAAAGCCGCCGCTGACGTAGGCGGTATTGCACATATTGAAGCGGATTTGCTGGAAGAAATCGCAGCACTTAACGAATGGCCCGTACCGGTAACAGGGCACTATGATGCACGCTTTCTGGCTTTGCCTGCTGAAGTATTGATTACCACTATGCAAACCAACCAGAAATATTTTCCGGTTAAAAACGCAGAGGGTAAATTACTACCACACTTTATTACCTTCAGTAATATTGAGAGCAGCAATCCACTGTCCATTCAACAAGGCAATGAGCGCGTCATTACGCCGCGCTTATCCGATGCCGAGTTTTTCTGGAAGCAGGATCGGAAACAAAGCCTTGCGGATCGGGTCGACAGTTTAGAGTCGATTGTATTTCAACAGCAACTAGGTACGTTAGCGGATAAAACCCATCGCGTTACCGCGCTTAGTGGTCACATTGCCGCACTGTTGCAAGAGGATGTTAGCTTGGCGCAGCGGGCGGCGACCTTGGCTAAGACCGATTTAATGACCAATATGGTGGGTGAGTTCGGCAACTTACAAGGCATTATGGGTCGGTATTATGCCATCGCAGATAATGAATTACCTGAAGTCGCCTTAGCGCTGGAGGAGCAATATTTTCCGAAACAATCCGGCGGCATTACGCCTTCCACACGTACCGGACAGATATTGGCCGTTGCAGAGAAACTCGATACCTTAACCGGTATTTTTAGTGCAGGCTTGATTCCTACTGGCGATAAAGACCCTTATGCTTTGCGCCGTGCGACGATTGGTCTCTTACGCATTATTATTGAAAAGCAACTTAACTTAAATATTATTGAATTGGTGGATATCGCTTTAAACGCACAAACGCATGTATTTGATGCTGCGATCATTCGTCCACTGTTACTTGATTTTATTTATGACCGCTTAAAAGGCTATTGTCTTGATCAAGGTTATGCTGCTGATGAATTTGAAGCGGTAATGAGTGTTAAACCTGCTGAGCCACTTGATTTTATGCAACGCTTAAAAGCAGTCAAAGCATTTAGACAGTTACCAGAAGCAATAAGCTTGGCGGCTACCAATAAACGCATCAGCAATATATTGAAAAAATCACCCACGCAGCCAGCGGAAAAAGTGGGTGTTTTGGTTGAAAGCGCAGAACAAGCGCTGCTGCAAGCGGCACTGCAATCAGCTGAAGACATTCAGCCTTTATTAGCGCAGCGTGATTATACGGCAGCACTCAACCGTTTGGCACAGCTAAGAAGCACTGTCGATGCATTTTTCGATCAGGTAATGGTTAATACCGATGATCTTGAATTGCGTGCCAGTCGACTGGCGTTATTAGCGATGCTGGCGGAGCAATTTTTACACATTGCGGATATTTCTAAGTTACAAGCGTAAGTGTACGGTATTTGTATTATGCGCCATACTGGCTTCGCGGCGAGGTTGGCGTATGCTGCAAAGCAGTACACCGTTAATGTGCTCGCAATAAATCTGTCCATATACTTATGACGCAAAACCATTACGTTTTATTGGATCGAGATGGCGTTATCAATGCTGATTCGGATGATTTTATAAAATCGCCGGATGAATGGCTGCCTATCTCCGGCAGTTTGGAAGCCATTGCGTTGCTTAATCAAGCAGGCTTTAACGTGGCGGTGCTCACTAACCAATCCGGCTTAGGCCGTGGCTTATTTGACATTGACACCTTAGACGCTATCCACGCCAAGATGCGGCGACTGTTACACGATAAAGGCGGAGAAATCGCGGGGCTGTATTATTGCCCCCATGTACCGGACGATCACTGTGCTTGCCGTAAACCTAAGCCAGGATTAGCGCAACAATTCAGCCAGGAAACCGGAACATCATTAGAAAATGTGTTTTTTGTGGGCGACGCCTTTCGTGATATTCAGACAGCCTTAGCGGTCGGCGCGCAACCCTTATTAGTAAAGACAGGTAAAGGTCTAAAAACCATTGCGGATCACCCTGAGCTTACACTGCCCATTTTTGACGATTTGTACGCCGCGGCACAGTACATACTGCACACTGGCGAGTAGAACATGTATCGCAGACTTTCTTCTCTCTCAATCATACTATTATCAAATTTTACCGGACTTTATATATGAAATTACCTTTAACACTTCCTGTTATTACTGCGCTCGTCGTAAGCTCACTGGTCACTGGTTGCGCGGGGCATCACGCCGCTGAGCATGCCCCTTATACGCCGGGGTTAGGTGAAATCATGTCGATGACCAGTACGCGACATGCCAAATTATGGTTTGCAGGACAAGGCCAGAATTGGGCGCTGGCTGAGTATGAGTTGGAGGAATTGCGCGAAGGTTTTGAGGATGCGGCAAAATACCATCCAACACATAAAGAAATCACCCAACCTATCCCGAAATTGATCGCAACAACCATGGATCATTCGATGGATGAAGTGGAAAAAGCCATTAAAGCTAAAAATATACTGTTATTTACACAACACTTTGATGCAGTCACCGCAGGTTGTAATGCCTGTCATCAAGCGTCTGCATTTGGGTTTAATATCGTAACCCGCCCAACCTCTAATGCTTTTTCGAATCAGGTATTTTCTACAGCACCGTAATCTTTACACTGAGGCTTTCAGCAGTCTCCCATTTTAAATCAGCGCTACTTGCTACCGTTGGGTTATACCGTGTTGTAGCCCAACCTTTAGCTATTACCAAATAGATCACTAAGAGCCAACCATAATGACTGAATTACATAGAATTACGACTGATCCGCAATTATGTGGTGGTCGCCCTTGTATTCGCAATATGCGGATTAGAGTAAAGGATATTTTAGATTTATTGGCGGCGGGTGCTAATTTGGAGGAAATATTGGAAGACTATCCCTATCTTGAGCGAGAAGATATTACAGCGGCGCTAACCTATGCCGCACAGCAGATGGATCACGCTATTCTGCGCGTTGCCTGATATGCGGTTTTTAGTAGATGCACAACTGCCTATTGGCTTGACAAGGATGCTACAGCAACATGGACATGAAGCAGCGCACGTCGCTGATTTAAAAATGATGCAAACACCCGATAACGCTATTTGGCTATATGCCAGGCAAAGTGACAGCATCATCATTAGCAAAGATGAAGATTTTGTTATTTTACAGAGTGTTGCAGAAAACCCTGTGTCATTGATTTGGGTAAGGGTCGGCAATACACGCCGCAAAGAATTATTGGAATGGTTTGAGCGAATGTTACCGCTTATTGAAGAAAAACTGGCCGCAGGAGAAGTATTGGTAGAGCTTATTTAATCATGCTTTCAACTTTAATCCGCTTTTCCATTCGCTATTACGGCATTATTCTGGCACTAGCGGTATTAATTTTAATGTATGGCGGCTACCGTTTTATCACGGCAGGCTTGGATATTTTCCCCAACTTTGCACCCAAACAGGTCATTATTCAAACCGAGTCACCGGGTTTTTCAGCCGAACAGGTTGAGCTGTTAGTAACACAGCCAATTGAAAAAACGCTCAGCGGCTTGATTGGCCTCATCTCCTTACGCTCAGAATCTATTCAAGGCCTATCCATTGTGACGGTGGTGTTTACGGAACAATCCGATATTTACCGTAATCGCCAGCAAGTCAGCGAGCGCTTGAGCAGTGTGCATAATTTCCTGCCACCTGGCGTTAATTCCCCCCTCTTGGTGCCATTATCCTCAGCATCGGCGACGGTATTAACCTTAGGTTTGCAGTCTGATGCCAATGATTTAATTAGCCTGCGTAGCTTGGTGGATTGGACGATTGTGCCGCGCTTACTGTCAGTAGCAGGGGTTGCGGATGTGAATGTGTTTGGTGGGGGCGTTAAGCAATTGCAGATCCAAGTGAATCCCGCGCAGTGTCTACACTTTAAAATCACCTTGGACGACGTTATCCAAGCTGCAGAGCAAGCCGGTAAAATTCAGGGCGGCGGGTTTATTGAAAATAATAACCAGCGCTTTACCCTGCAAGTCAGTGGCCAACCTAAAACCACAGAAGAATTTAAGCAAATCGTAGTACAACGTCAAAAGGGCGACAATATCACTCTAGGTGATGTCGCCGATATTCAGTTTACCGCCGATCCGCCGATTAGCGCGGCACAAATAATGGGTAAACCGGGTATTGTGCTGATGGTCATCGGGCAATATGGCGCAAATACCCTGGTTGTCTCCAGAGCGGTTGAACAAGCGCTGCAAGGCTTTGACAACACCTTCAAACAACAAGCCATTCATTTACATAGCCACCTATTTCGTCCAGCGGATTATATTGAAACCTCCGTCGCAAACCTGTCCGGGCATTTATTAATCGGCGCTGGTTTTGTGGTGGTGGTGCTATACCTGTTTTTATTTAATCTGCGCAGTACCTTAATCGCCGCACTGGCTATTCCTGTTTCATTAACCCTTGCGGTCTGCATACTTTTGGAGGCAGGGGTTAATTTAAACATCATGGTACTGGGTGGACTTGCTATTGCACTGGGCGAAGTGGTAGATGATGCGATTATTGATACGGAAAATATTTTCCGCCGCTTACGCGAAAACCGGCTACTGCGCAATCCGCTACCGACCGCGGATGTAGTGTATAACGCCTCCATCGAAGTGCGTAGCTCAGTTGTCTATGCCAGCTTCATTGTCGCCCTGGTGTTTGTCCCCTTATTAACCTTAAGCGGCATAGCAGGGCGCTTATTTGCGCCGTTAGGCTATGCGTATATTGTAGCGATTTTAATGTCCTTACTGGTGGCATTAAGTCTAACGCCTGCCTTGTGCTATTGCTTACTGTCGCACGTAGGCAATGCAGATAAAGAGCCGCCGTTAATTCGTTACCTTAAACCCCACTACGCTCGCCTATTAGGTTGGGTTGCCCAGTATTTTAAACTGTGGCTTATTGCGAGCATTATTATCTGCGTGTTCGGCATAGCCCGTTTTAGCCAGTTCGAGCAGCAATTTTTACCGGAATTGCGCGAAGGCCATTATATGGCACATACCACCAGCATACCCGGAACCTCCTTAGCCGAATCCATCCGCACTGGCACACAACTGACACAGCAATTTATGACGATTCCCGGCGTTGCTTCCGTATCGCAATGGGCGGGACGCGCCGAGCGAGGCGCAGATACCTATGGCAGTCATTACAGCGAATACGAAATTCGCTTAAACCCCCTGTCCGGCACAGAACAGCAAGCGGTACTGGAACAATTACGCGCCGTGCTTAAAGCATTTCCGGGCATTAATTACGAAGTAAATACGTTTTTAACCGAACGCATCAATGAAACACTCTCCGGCTATACCGCCCCGATTGTAGTGAGCCTTTATGGCAATGATTTAGCCGCATTAGATGTAAAGGCACAGGCGATAGCGCAATTAATAAACAGCCTGCCGGGCGCAACCGATGTACAGCTGCGTTCACCGCCCGGTACGCCATTGCTGGATATTACTGTCGATCTGACAAAGCTTAATCATTACGGTTTACGACCTGCACAGGTACTTGATCTGCTACAAACGGCTTATGCCAGTCGGATAGTCGGCAAAGGCTACCAAGGCAATAAACTGTTTAACATTGCGGTTACCTTGCCCCCGGCGTTACGCACACAACTGGAATCCATCGGGCAATTACCCTTGCGTACGCCAGAGGGACATTACATTACACTGGCGCAGGTTGCAGATATTCACCAAAGCGAAGGTCGCTACAATATCCTGCATGAAGGCGCACAACGGCGGCAGACCGTTACCTGTAACATTACGCATAACGATCTAAATGGTTTTTTAACACAGCTTAAAGATAAAATCGCCCGAAACATCCGCTTGAGTGAAGACATGGTGATTACCTATTCTGGTGCCGCCATTGAGCAAGCAACCGCTAAACGCGACCTGCTTTTGCATGCCTTATTAGCGGGCGCGGGAGTCTTGATGTTGATTTTTATCGCCATCGGCAATGCCAGAAATGTCCTGTTAACCTTGTGCAATCTGCCTTTTGCACTGATTGGCGGCGTAGTAGCGGTTATCGTTACCCAGGCCAGCTTATCGGTCGGATCGGTGGTTGGCTTTATTACGCTGTTTGGTATCACCGTGCGTAATAGCATTATGCTGTTATCCCATTATCAGCACTTAGTCACTGTCGAAGGCAAACGCTGGCAGCTAAGTACCGCCATACAAGGTGCGCAAGAACGCTTACCGTCGATCTTGATGACTGCCTTGGTCACTGCGTTAGCCATGTTACCCGTCGCATTCAACAGCGATAACCCCGGACGTGAAATTATGGGGCCTATGGCGGCGATTATTATCGGCGGACTGATTTCTTCAACGGTATTGAATTTACTATTACTGCCAGTGTTGTTGGCACGGTATGGGCGATTTAAGCCTTAAGGAACGGCTTAAAAAACGTTAGATCGGACAATTTACCGCGCCCGCCATCGTTGTACGGGTAGACCTATGTATCTAGTCTTTGCTTAAGCTTAAGCTTAGGCGCAAAAGGCGGTTTTTTTATGCTTCGCTCACCACGCCGTTGGTGAAAATGCCTGCTCATTACGCAGCTCCAAATGATCGCCATTCTGCCCGATCACATACAACCCTTTACCAATCGCATATTGTGCAACATTTTCAGGAATGACCATACCCGCCACCGCCCCTAACACACGGCTATCTTTATACCGTGGCAACAAACGCTTAACTTTAGCCATTCGCGCCAAATGCGCATTGACATCATCAATGCTCAGATTGCTTTTGCATTCAATAACGACCGCATCGTTATCATTGACCACCAACAAGTCTATTTCCAAGCTTTCGTGATCTCGTTTAGACATAACATTTTGATAAACCTCATGCACATCAATACCGCACTCCCGAAATAAGCGCACCGCAGACGGACGCACCGCTTCCTCGACAAACTGCCCCAAGCGGTTGCCTAGATTGCCGATAATGGTATTGACTGTTTTGAAAGACTTGGCTGTTTCTTGGGAGATACGTTCAGTTTCTTTTTGGATTTCTTTAATTTCCGCCTGATTTTCTTTCATAATGCGATCCGTTTCTTGAAACAAGCGCAAAATGTCATCCAAAGTGGGTGCAGGTGAAGTAGCGGTTTGCATGCGGTAGCTCCTTTATTGTTAGCCAGCATGGGTTGATTATACCTGTTCCATAAAAAAACCGCCCCCAGTTTCCCAAGGGCGGTTTTTAGAGTAAATGATCGGATTAAAAATGAAGGGTGAGGTAACGAACCCCAACGTAGATGATACGCCTAATGTTGGACGTCCTTACGTCAGCGCCAACATACAACGTGCCCAACATACGAAATGGGCTGGGCTGGACGGGTTTTGTAAACTCCGCCCCGCTTAGAGCATAAAGGCAAGAAAGCAGTAAGAACAGCGACAAATATAATATAAAACACCGTAGGGTGGGCAGGTTTTTTTGCCTTTATGCCCTCGGGTACAACATTTAGCATCACCGCATTTGTTCCGCGAGGGCAAGAAAGCGTTGCCCACCAGGCTTACGGGTTATCTTCCGTATACGGGGTACGCGGTGACTACAAAGCGCCCAACATAAGAGATAAAAACGTCAAAGCTTAATAGTAACAGCACCTTCAATTCCGCCAGGTGAATACTTCGATATCCAATCATATTTAAACATATTTTCGCCAAGCGCTTTGTAAAAGTCCCGTTTTATTACTAAATATTCCCAAACGCCTTTTCTTACGAAATCTCCAAATTTGCTACATTCATTGATTCCTTCATAACATCTCCTTGCAT
>JAPLRW010000064.1 GCA_026398935.1 Methylococcales bacterium | reverse complement strand
ACGGGTTTATGCTCAATAGCGGCTAAATGCTCTATTTCAGCAACCAAATCATCATCTAATTCTATCGTTGTCATGTTTTCACCTGCTTGGATTTAAATCAATTAAAGTAAACGCTATCTTTATTAACGCGCCAATAATCAGATAATACGCTATCCGGTTAAGTTTGAGTTGGGTTATACCCCTAATTCAGATGGACAAAACCATCCTCAAGGCTTATCAAACCTCGCTTTACCAGTCCAGCCTTAATATTCCGATAAGTGTAAGACTCAATATCCCCCAATTGCTCACGCCACAACTTTTCCGTTACCTTGGCATCGTCGGGGTCTTTACCTTCGCGCTCAAAGTTGTTCCGGTGCTCATTGGTCAGTCTGTCCAAGGCATCAAGTGCGGTAAGTTGATTCTCGGCGAGCGGCTTTTCTTTTGGATCCGGCAAAACCAAGGCATAAAAACAGGCGGTCACATTGCTGCGCTCGCCTTTTGTTTAAATCCTGCTGAGTAATGGCCCTGCAAATTTGGGCGTATTTGTTTGGGTTATAGCCAGCAACTTAAATATAAGGGTCGTCGAATAAATCAAGCTGTTTGGCGGTGTTCGGTAAAAAGTCCAGCAGTTCACGCCTGTTCTTGGTAATGGCGTTAATCCATAGGTCACCATCTTTGATGGCCTTGTCTCCTGATGTGTAGCGAACGGTTTTTCCTTCGCGGGTTATCTCTACACCAAAATCATGCGCTATTTTTACAAAATAAGCGGGGTCAAATTTCATGGGTTCACCTTAATTTTTTTAAGTGAGTCGTCCGGTGGCTCGATGTCGTTTTTACCAAAAAAACCCGCTGCCAAATTTGCAAGGAAACGGGTTTTTTCTGGTGGTTTTTAGGGGCTTTTTCTTTGCCGTTGTATTTTTATCGTTACGAATTTAACGAATAAACCTCTAAACTCCGTACGGCGCGGGTTTGAGGGTGTTTTAGTAGTACGAATAAACTACGAACTAACTACGAACTAACCCCTTTAATGATTTTCTTTTGGGGGTTTATTCGTAGTTTATTCGTAGTTAGTTCGTTAGCTTTTAAACTCTGTAAGTCAGGCGTGACGTGGTTTAGAGGTTTATTCGTTAAATTCGTACCTGTTTTGAATTTATACCTCGTTGCCGGACGCCCTCCTTTACTGCCCGTTTCGCCTTCAATTTGTTCTATTTTGGGGGGATTATCGGACAATAACAGCGTCAGTGCTTTGTGTATTTTTTGCGATTTAACATTTCTTTGAAAGCAATTAACAATTATTTCTGTTGCCGTTGCTCCGGCAGGATTTAAACGTAACTCAGAAAGTATTTTATCGGCATGTTGGCGCGTTTCTGCTTGCTCTGGATTACTGGCTTTATCGGCGAACACAAAGCGCACGCTGTTGGTGGCATAGTTCACCCACGCAAAAGCCGCTTGCAAGTGGCGCGCTTCAATAACGCGTGTCTGATCGGTTAGAGCAAACAGCATTCCCAGACGCATCACATACGGGCGGCGGCGGTTTAACATGCCCGTGAGAAAGTCCCCGCCCACGGGTGCGTTTAGCGTGGGGTAGATGCTGCAGTAATACGCCTTTGCTTCTTCGCTTAAGGCCATTTCATGGCTGCTTTGGGTGTTGGGATAGCCCGCTTTTGCAAAACGTATAATCTCCATCACCTTAGCCGCCAAATCATTAACCACCGCGCTAGTGGTCGCTTTAGGAAATGGCACACTCCCCACATTCTCAGCAAAAACCATTAAAAAACGGTTCGCAAAGCCATTGGTCATTTCCCTAGACGATAGCAAGCTGTTTAACTCAGCAGGGGTGATGTTGGCATGTAAACCCACATGCGGATCTGTACAGGATATTCGGCTACTTTTGGTAGCAGGCGCAATGCTGTTGCCGTCCCATACTTCCCGTAAGCACGGTGATAGTGTATTGCCGTCGCGCTTAGATTGATGTAACAGGTTAGCTAACTCGCTTTCAATAACAAAAAGCCGCTTATCCTGTATGGCGGGGTTCTCCCCGATACCGTCATGCAGCAACATCACCAAGCCTTCGCGGGTCGATAAGCCGCCCGTGTGCGTATGCCCTAATAAGCCACTTTCAATTTCATTGATACGCCGCATGATTCTTAATACCAATTGCTGCGCGTCCCCTTTACCGGTTCCTGATTTGCCGATGTGCATGGTGAACAGCCGCGGGTGATGGATGGTGTTATTAACGTGCAAATAGGTATCACGCCCCGCATTCGCACCAAGGAAGGACAAAAACACCATTGCAGCCGCTACGGGGTTAATCTCCGTACCGTGCGCGGCTACCGTGGCAAGTTCACCCACAAAGCCATAAAGCATGGCATCAGTTGGGCGGGGTGGCGCGATAACGTTATCTACATAATCCTCTTCGGCAAGATTGGTATTCACGGCGGTGTTAAAGTTTAGCCCGTTATCTCTCCCCGTGCTGCCCTGTTGCCGTGCCTTTTTAGTCGCCTGTAATGATATGGGCTTAGTGACGGCTTCCAGCCTTGCCAGTGCGTCAAGTTTGCTCATAATGCCGCCTTCAAAGCATGGTTAAAACTGTTCAGGAAGTAATCCAGTAAAATGGACAGATTTTCACGGTTAACGCCGTTTAAATATTTTTCTTTACTGTTTAAGCCTGTTAAATCAATCACCACGCCTAAACAATTGTTAAGGCGGTATTCTTCGTCTTCGTCTTTCGCGTCACCTAATCGACCATGGAAATAACTCAATAAAAAGGACAATTCATCTCGGCTAACCAAGCTTAAATCATTGCTTGGAATCATAAGATTTTGCACTGCCTGCAACATGCCCAAGGTATTGTTGATGATGTCTTGCTGGTCAAGGTTTAACGTAATGTGTCCGGTCATGTTATCTGCTCCCTAGAATGGTTTTTATCTTCTGCTCGATGTCGTACAGGTCGTTATCGTTCCAGCCTTTTACATGCCGGATGTGCAACACCGCATGGAATAACCGAAAGCCCTCAGTATCCAGCTTGGTTAACTCGCCTAGGCTGTGCGTGAAAGGCGTATCTGTCCGGTAAGCACTGATAAACGCATCGGCTAAAAACTGCCCCGAATGTCCGCCTTGCGTGATGCGCTGTAATAACCGTTCTACATTCAGCGGCAAAGGCTCAAAACCAAGCGCCTGTTTTTGGTCGCGCATGAGTTCAGATAGTGAAACCTTGCGCGGTGGCTTGACTGCATAAGCGCCCACGCCTTGACTGTGTATTGGCTTAGGCTTAATTGCATTTATGCCGTGCTGGGCTTCTGTGTGGGTATTTTGATGGGATTGGTGTGTGCTCATAGCGAACCGCCAGCAACCCAAGAGGTTTGCACCGGAAAATGCCTTTTCACGGACGCATCAAACAAAACCGTTTCACCTTTGCGACCAATAACGGATGATTGACTTGGTTTTGCGTAGTAAACGCGCCGCGGTGGCTGATCAATATCCTTGAAGGTCAGAACGCCCTTGCTGACAAGCTCGTCATGGTATTGCTTAGCCTGAAACGATGAACAACACATGATTACCTGTAGACACGCTGGGTCACGCGGCGATTGGTACGGGTTAAACATATCGGCTTGCATGGCGTTATCAACTTGGTGCTTTAGGTTGATTAGCTCTTGCTGGGTGGTGGCGTTGGTTAGTGCGTCAAAGGTTCTGATAACGATTAGGGCATACCTTGCATTTATCCAGATTGCATACGAATAAACCAGCTCCTTACAGGCATAAGTACCGCCGTATTTTCCTTTCAAAATTTCGATAGGTTTAAAGGTTGGAATTCCAACCTTTAGAATTTCTGCCGCCATTTCTTTTGGCTGATCGGTTAATAACCAAAATTTAGGACTGTGCCTTTTTTCGCCGCCGCTTGCTTTGTGTAAATCATTCAGCGAATACAACCCATTTTCTGATTGATGAACGGTGATAGTGCCGATAGTGATGGACGTATTCACGCTGACACCTCCATTTGTGCAAACTTCACGACAATGGCGGGGTATCGCCTCTTGAAACGTAGCGCCAATAAACCCGTAATGTTTTGGGCGATTAGTTTACGGTGATGAAATACGCTGAATAAGCAGCTAACGGTTTTTGTTTGGGGATTTGAAACGGATTGATTTTGTAACATGGTGATTCCTTTGAAAAGGGATAAACCACCGGACAAAGGCTTCAAGCTTTGGGCGGCGGACTGTATCGGGTTGAAGCTACCGCCAAAGGAAGCGGCCAACCGTTTAACGGGTTGCCCAATACAGTCCACCATAAAGAATAAACACCCGCGCATAGCTGCATTGGTGCTTTTTGATGGGTACAAAAAAACCACGTTTGATAGTGGCATCTTGTGCCTTTGTACGGGCTTCGACTCCCGACCGCTGAATGTGTCAACGGCGAGGGCATACTACCCATTAAACAGGAAAAAATCAACGGCTTTGGATAAAGTAAATTTGATATGGCGCTAGAAAACTGCACACTTCGGCGATTACTCACTATGAAAATTCCTTGCGGCCTGTATAATAGGCCGCGTTTGGTAAACAAGATTTTAAAAGAATGGCTAAGCCTGTTAGGTCACATTAACGGGCTTTTTTATTGCCTGATTTTTACCGCCAAACATCGCGCAAATTTAACGTTTAGACCGTTAAAAAATGGTAAAACAGGTCATCAATCAAACTGTTAATACGCTATGTTTCCTCAGGCTTAAAACCATCCGCAAGGGTGTAGCTTGCTAAACCATTGCCCTTATCTTGGGTGCTGTCGATCAACCAACCTCTACCCCTCAGCCGTTCTATCAAAGCGGCAAGCCGTGTTATATGGTGATGCTCGAATGCAACCACTGAGTTAAGCGCTTTACCTGCCAGTAAGTCCGCTTTTATGGTGCTTATTTGGCTTGGCTTAGGGGTTAGATTCATGCTTCGCCTCCTGCTGACCACCCATGTAATCAAAAAGATATTCACCGCGTTTTTTTAGCTCATCAATCTGTTCTTGCTCAACCTGTTCAATCCCCTTGTCTTCAATGTGTGCTTGCAACCTGACAATGGTTTCAATAGGCATTTTCAAATTCATTAGCCCACCAAATTTATTACGCCATCTTGAAACAAAAACAAATAAGGCCGCTATTGATAAATTAATACCGTGCTGTTCTTTTAACCATAAAACAGTGGGGTCATAACTATCATGGTGAATAAGAACCTTCTCCAGAATATCGACTTTGATAGCGTTGGGTAATTTGCCTTAGCCATCACAAGCCGCCTTTTTACTGTCTAGCCAGTCGCGAACATCGGTAGTTTTCCATGCCGTTACACCTTCGGACAGTTTGACAGGCGCGCAAAACTCCCCGCTTTTTGATTTACGCCAGATGGTAGAGGCTGAAAATGGTAAAAATTTAAGCAGGTCTTTGAGCCGCAAATATTCGGCTTGGGTTTCGTGGATGGATGTAGCTTGTGCTTTATGTGTCGTCATGCTTCACCTGATAGCTATTAGAATCAAGTGAAATTATGCGATTTGTTAATCTGAAAAGATAACAACGAATCGGGTTAAAAACGCACCTATTCGTTGTAATTTACCTGCTACATACACTGGAAACATACCCGATAGTTATGCATTCATTGTTGAAAATAGTCGCCGCCGCCACTGATACCAAGCCATGCAAAGGTGATTTGAATCTATAAATCATTTTTTCGTTTAGGCGTCTAATAAAATAAAGCTGACTACCGCAGGGACTCTTAGATACGCTATAAGCGCGGCTATCTGTTGGAATACAGGCGTTTTTAGGTATGTTGCGTATAAATTGTGACATCATGCGGTTTGGCTCATACTCAAAAATCATTCTCAATAACTCAGTGCTGTTTATTGTCGTGCCATCATTCAAGGCAAGCCTTAACACTGATCCTTTATACATATTCTCGTTTACCGTAATATCCATTCCGGAATCAATAAGCAGGCTTGATAACTTTTTACACAGCACGGTTATTCTTTTTATGTTTCGGTTATTTTTGGAGGCTGATATTTTTTGATTATCAGGAATATCTAACGCACACATGACATCACCATAAAACTTCATTAGCCAGTCATAATTATAAACGGCTTGATAATGCTTAATAACCGATTTCCACATGCTTTCAAGTTCTTTATTTTCAGCATAAAGCTTTTTAAATAATGTGTGGTTTACATATTGCCTGCTTTCTTCGTGGGGTATGTTTAGACATTTAAATTGTATGCTGCTTAATTCTGAAATGGAATCAATAGAATTAATGTTTGCCCTGATGTATTCATCGCTAAAAGCCGCATCATCAATAAGCAATAATAGTATTTTATTCATCAACACCCCTTTAAAGCGTCAATCCTTTAAATAAGAAACCAAGCCAACCGCTAAAGGTTACGGTGTTCGCCCCGTCGGGCTAGGCTTGGTTAAACTGGTTAAATTATTTCAATACAATCTAAGTCTTCAGCTACTAGTGATTGTTCAATAATTTGATGATTGTCCAGCAAGGTTTTGATGGTTGCCGCCTTTGATTGATTGCCAGTCTTTAACCATATTAGCTTTGGCGGCTGTCCGTATATCATATTCATATCGTAAAAATCGGCATCCTGAGTAACAATTACATAGCCGTTATCAATCGCATATGCCCTAATTACCTTATCATCGGTATTTTCCAAGCCAATCAATGCGATCTGTGTTGATTCTGGGTAGCATCCCAATATAAAAGGCACTATGCGCCGCGATAGATTCTCATCAAGCAATAATTTCACAATGCTTTAATGGTTTTTATATGCCGCTCTCTATCCGCTGCAAATCTTAAGCAGGCGCTTATGTCGGTTGGGTTCAGCTCTGGAAAATCATCAATAATTTCCTCTATTGTCATGCCCTCAGCTAACCAAGACAAAATATCTCCCACGGTAATTCTTAAGCCTCTAATGCAAGGCTTGCCGCCGCGCTTGCCCGGCTCAATGGTTATGATGTCTTGGTAATTAGTGGTCATGGTTTTAGTCCTTTATTCGGATAGGCTTGGTTAAACTGGTTATTTGTAGATGTCTTTGCGGTGTCCAATCTTAATGATCTGTACTATTAATTGATTATCAAAAATCGAGTAGATAACCCGATAGTTGCCCGATCTTATCCGGTAGGTGTGTTCAGAACCAACCAGTTTTTTACAGTCGTGCGGGTATGGATTTTCGCTTAATTCATCAATGAGTATCTGAATGGCTAACGCTGAATGTTTCGGCAAAACAGATAGTGATTTTTTAGCTGATTTCTTAAGCTCAATGCTATATGTCACTGCCGAATAACTCCCTTTTTACTTGCTCCCACGGTATAGTCCCCTCGTCTTTCAATTCAGCAACCGCCGCCAAATCTTCTAAGTCCTCCATTAACTCGATATATTCAGCAATCGGCAAAATAACAGATATTTTATGTCCCGCTGAATCAGTTATATATTGTGGGTTACTCATGTTTTCACCTGCTTGGTTAAAGTAAATGTGACATTTTCATTAATGCGCCAATTATCAAACTGGTTTGTAGTAAGCCAACGCCCACAACCCACCGGACTAACTCGGCCTTGGTGTCTGCAATATCACGCTTAGTTTCGGCTCTTAATAGCTCAATATCATGCTTAAGGGACGATTCAATTGCGCGCATATCATGCTTAAGGGACGATTCAATTTCTCTTATATCGCGCTTTAGCTCAAGTATTTGCACCTCTACGCGGCTCTCGTGTTCCTGTATTTTGTGTTTGGTGTTCAGTTGCTTTTCAACAATTCCCGCTATCGCCCTGGCTTGGGTTTCTGCTTGTTGCTCGGTAAAGCCGCCGTGCTTTAACTCAGAGGCAAAAGCCAAAGTATCAAATAAAATTGCCGCCATAATCGCTATCCTGTTCTGTGTGTTACGCTGTGATTCAGTATAGCATTACCTGCCACTGTCACGCCTTAGCCTGAAACGGTACTATATTGGGCTGTTGTAAGCTATCAAGATAATCCGCCCACCACTGCAACATCTTCACCCGCTCCGGCAGGTATTGCGAACGGTTATAGGCCGCTCTGATTTTGTCATGGTCGCCGTGGGCAAGTTGTCGCTCAATAGCATCAGGGTCAAGTTGTCGCTCAATAGCATCAGGGTTAAACAGGTGCGATTCATTCAGGCGGGTAGAAACCATTGATCTAAAGCCGTGCGCTGTCATTTCCTGCCCTGTATAACCAAGTCTACGCAATGCGCCAGTTATCGTATTCTCTGACATAGGACGGGCATTAGTGCGAACCGAGGGAAACACGTATTTACCGCCACCAGTTAGCGGGTGAATTTCCTTGAATATCTCAATGGCTTGGCGCGATAACGGTACGATGTGCTCATCGCGCATCTTCATCTTAGCCGCTGGGATGCGCCATTCTGCGGTATCAAGGTTAATTTCTGACCATTCGGCTTGACGTATTTCGCCTGGTCTAAGCATGACCAAGAACGAGAGCTTAAATGCGCATTTTGTGGCGAGTGTTCCGGTGTACCCGTCTACCGCTCGCCATAAGGCGGCTATTTCTTTGGGGTCAGTTATTGCCGCCCTATTGGTGACAACAACAGGCGTTAACGCGCCCTGTAAA
>JAPLRW010000223.1 GCA_026398935.1 Methylococcales bacterium | reverse complement strand
TTCATTGTGTTTCCGAAGATGCGTTTGTAGCGTTGCATGGCACTTGTACCCGTACTTTTGGGTAAGTTCAACCAGATTACGTAAGTTGTAACCCGATTTTTGTTGCCACGCAATACGTCTTTTGCTGGCAATGGTTTTAATGTGTTCGTCTCGCTGAGTATTGCCACCCGCCTGTGATGGTCTAATAAAGCAGGACACTTCTTAAGACAGATTTATAACGTCATTAGAGGTGAAAAATGAGCACAAAAAGCAATCAAAAAAGACCAGACTACACACTTGAATTTAAACAAGATGCCGCCAAGTTAGTCAATGAAAAAGGCTATACCCACCAACAAGCAGCTAATAGCTTAGGGATATCCTTAAGTGCAATTGGACGATGGGTTAGGGCTGAACGGGGTACAGTACCAGCAGCAACCGTAAAAAAAACCGTTTTACCACTTAGTGACCAAGCTGAGTTGGTAAGGTTACGTAAGGAAAACGAGCACTTACGAATGGAGCGTGAAATTTTAAAAAAGGGCATCGTCTTCTTTGCCAAGGAAATCGAATACCCATAGGGCACAATTGAAGTATGGATTTATTCGGGAGCAACAGAAGACTTACCCCGTTACCGCCTTGTGTACCGTAATGCAGGTAAGTACCAGCGCTTTTTACGCTTGGGCTAAAACACCCATAAATACGGCCAAACAAGACCAGCAAAAACAGCTAGAGGCCAAAACACTTGAGTTGTTTGAAAAGAACCGAAAAACCTATGGTTCACGCCGACTGTCGGCTGCTTTCAAAGATGAAGGCATCGAAGTGGGATGCTATAAGGCGGGGCGTTTGATGTCAAAGCTGGGCTTGCAAGTGCGTTACCCCAAGCGCTTCAAAGTGACTACCGACAGCAACCATAATGACACGATTTCACCTAACTTATTAAATAGGGAATTTGAGGTTACAGTGCCCAACAAAGTCTGGGCGACTGACATTACCTACGTTTGGACATTAGAGGGTTGGCTTTATACCCACACGGGGCACTTGTGTTGCGGTGGTGATTGATTTTTTTTCACGGCAAGTGGTGGGCTGGTCAATCGCCGATCACATACCCATAGGGCACAAGTGCGGACGTCGATGTGTGTCAACGCCCTACAAATGGCGTTTTGGCGGCGCAAACCCGATCCTGGACTATTGCATCATTCGGATAGGGGAAGTCAGTATGCAAACCACGAATACCGGGGACACTTAGGCATAATGAAGATACAACAAAGTATGAGTAGGAAGGGTAACTGCTGGGAGGGTCTGCCCCCTTGGGTATAATGCGCCAACAGAGCGGTTTTTCAGAAGCTTAAAGCACGAGCAACTGAACTATGAAAAATTTAGGACGAAAGAGGCTGCAAGGCTTAGTATTATTGACTATTTTGCGTTTTACAATAGCCAGCGTTTGTATTCAACTTTAGGTTATCAATCCCCGTTTTATTTTGAGAGGGAGTTTTATAGGAAAGCTGCTTAGAAAAGTGTCCGGTTTTACTTGACCACATCACTTTCATAAGGTCGACATATTCGCCTTTCTCAAAACAGATGCAAGCCGTACATTTTTCTCGCGCATGAGTTTTCATGAGACACCTCCATGATGCTAAATGTAACGCTACGCCTGCGATACAATAAAATCAATCAATTACCAAATTTAAACCCTCCCCATAATCCGGTACAATCAGAATATTTTCTACTTCGAAAAAACAGCTATCGCAGGCTCCCCCACTATCATTTATGATTACCCCATTTAGCCTCCCTGAATCCGCTGGTTTTTCCAAGGTGCCGGGGCTCTAACTGCTTTCCATATAGGGCTTTCAATGGTCAGCGCCAGTTGCCGAACCAGCTCCAGCATGCCTTGGTAGCCTTCATAACCAAATTCCCTTTCCTGATTAATATCCAAAAACGGTATTTTTGCTTTTAGCGCGGTGTACATATTACGACCTCCAGCAATCAAAATATCAGCTTGATAATTACGTACAACTCGGATCAATTCCTTTGGGCTACCATCATTAATCATCAAGGTATCTTCGCCCATCAATTCACGAATCCGCGCTTTATCTTCCTCTGTGGACTTATTCGTCCCCGTTGCAACCACCACCATACCCAAATCCTGTAACGCCGAAATCACTGACCAACTTTTTACCCCACCAGTAAATAACAACACCCGTTTACCTTGTAATCTTGCTTTCCAAGGGTCTAACGCTGTTCTAACCCGCGTTTCTTCACGCAAAATCAATGCTTCGGTGCGTTCCACTAAATCGGCATCGTTAAGTGATTTAGCGAAATCCCTTAACGCCATACTGGTATCAGTAATACCATAAAAGCTGCCCTCAAACCACGGAGTACCATATTGTTGTTGCAATTTACGCGCAACGTTCACCATGGCTTTCGAGCACACCATCATATTCACTTCTGCCTTGTGCATGGTTTGTACTTCGCGAAAACGCGCATCACCTGATAATGTACATAACACCCGTAAACCCAATTCATCTAATAAGGGCAACATATGCCAAAATTCACCTGCAATGTTGTATTCGCCGATCAGATTAACGTCGTGTACGATTATTTCAGCACGTTGAATAGATAGGTGTAAAAAATCAGGGTCACGCGTACCAATCACATGAGTAACCATTGCATCACCTGCAATGCGGTTGCCGAGATTCTTGGTGCCGTAAAATCCCGCACAATCAATAGGCACTACTGGCACGCCCCAGCGCTCTTGTGCAGATTTACACACGGCATTAATGTCATCGCCAATCAATGCTGGAACGCAGGTGTTATAAATAAACACGGCTGGCGGATGATAGGTATCAATCGCCTGCTTGATGGCGAGAAACAAACGCTTTTCCGCGCGACCCATAATGATGTCCTGCTCGGTTAGATCGGTGGTCATACCGATGCGGTACAAGGTCGCGCCAGAAGAACGTGTGCCTCGGTTATCCCAAGAACTGCCAGCACAAGCAATGGGGCCATGCACAATATGTGCGACATCCGCAATCGGCAACAACGCAATTTGTGCCCCGTCAAATGCACATCCTCCCGCTGAAGCGCCCGGTTTTGGCTTAGCACAACCGGATTTTTCCTTTTTGTTGTGCTCACAAGCCGGTTCGTCTAGCAATTCAGCGATGTTTTTGGTGGTTTTCATGAGAATTTCCTTTTATACACAGTAATTTTTTAGTTAAAGCAATAACTACGCCATACTATAAGTAATTGAAATTATTTGCTTTACATTATAAAAGTTGTGTAAGAAAACCGACAATGCATGTAAAATACATAGTATCGGTTGAGCTCAAGGGCGGCAGCTTCCAATATCGGCAATCGTTGGCTTACGAGCTGAATGTTCGGCGACAATTACCCTGTCCGGTCGGCGACAACTATCTTGACCGGTTGACCGATATGTAGGACAACGGAGGATTTCAATATTTTTGGAGTCCGCCCTTGCCTGGAAAACATATCACTCAACGTCAAGAGAGTTTATATATGAGTAAACGTAAACAAGGTAAAAGCCAAGAAAC
>JAPLRW010000300.1 GCA_026398935.1 Methylococcales bacterium | reverse complement strand
GTTAGGCGTGTGGATTGCTATTGTGCATTGTAACGTCTTAACGTTGCTTCCCGAAAACGTACAGCCTAATCAGAAAATGGTGCATTATTGTGGCGTTATGTCACTGTTAGTCGGCGGCTGGTTGATGTTTACCAGTCTTGGACAAATACCCGGTATCAGCAATGTTCAGGCGAATACTGGCTCGGTCACCGCTGGTACTAATCATAATGCGGCGACGGTTCCGGTCGTAGAAAAAGAAGCGGGTATTTCCTGGTACAGAAGCTTTGCCGCTGCGCAACAAGTGGCTAAACAAACTGGCAAACCCGTCTTTATCGATTTTTATGCCAGCTGGTGTTCGAATTGTAAAGCATTTAAAACCGAAACAGAGAATAATGCTGAACTGAATCAAGCCTTAAGAGAAAAAGCCATTGCTGTAAAATTGGTGGATAAAGAGCCTGAGTTTGAAGCATTCCGTGAAAACGCGGCGCACAGACAATTAAAAATAGGCCTGCCTTATTTTGCTATTTTAACCGCTGATGGACAATTAAGTTGGTCAGGTACAGATTATAAAGCAGCACAAAAAATGGTTGCCGAATTGACTAAGTTGGCAAGTTAGTTTCTGTATTGCAAGTGGTGTGACCGCACAGCTTGCATCGACCCTGAGTAGCGTGTACTGTTGGGAATGCCTGACGTATAAATCAACCCGCGCCAAATAACACCCGCGCATGTTAAAATGGTGTTATGAATCAGCTTCCCTCTCCTTTCAGTGCGTCCGAGCCTTATACGGTATCCGAGCTTAATCGTGCTGTTCGGCAATTACTCAGCGACGAGTTTATTAATATTCGCGTTGAAGGTGAGTTATCCAACTTAAGCACGCCTTCTTCTGGGCATATCTATTTTTCACTGAAAGACGCCGATGCGCAGATTCGATGTGCGATGTTTCGTACGCGCCTCAGTCGTGTGGACTTTAAACCTGCTAATGGTTTACAGGTAATTGTTCGGGGACAGGTAAGTCTGTACGAGCCGCGTGGCGATTATCAATTGATTGTTGAGGAAATAGAAGCAGCCGGAGCGGGGGCATTACGGCAGCGCTTTGAGCAATTAAAACAAAAACTGGCTGCCGAAGGTTTGTTTGATAACGCAAGGAAGCAGCCGATACCTGTATTGCCGCAGTGTATTGCTGTGATTACCTCACCCAGTGGTGCGGCGATACGGGATATTTTAAGCGTGCTTAAGCGGCGCTTCCCGGCTATCCCTGTTATTCTTTATCCTACTTCGGTGCAAGGTGAGTTGGCAAAAACCGAGATTGCCTCGGCGATAGCTTTAGCAAACCAACAAGCCGCTTGTGACGTCATTATATTAAGTCGTGGCGGCGGGTCATTGGAGGACTTGTGGGCGTTTAATGAAGAGATAGTTGCACGCGCTATTTTTAGTAGCCGTATCCCTATCATTGCCGGTATCGGGCATGAAATAGATGTTAGCATTGCTGATTTTGTCGCTGATCTGCGTGCTGCTACACCATCGGCCGCTGCAGAACATGCCGTACCTGAGCAACAGGTATGGTTGCAGCGCTTAGCAAGAGTAGAGTTGCGTTGTCAGCAACTGATGTTGAATCGGCTTAAGCAAGCCCAGCAACATTTTCTCTGGCAGGAGAAACGCTTGCAACAACAGCATCCGGGACAACGGTTATTGCAAAAAGCGCAAACCCTAGATCAATGGGAGGCGCGCTTACATAAAGCGTTAAGCCATACTCTGCAACACGCTAAAAATAGTTTAAGTACGCAACGTGCGCGCTTAGAGCAACAGTCACCCACTGAAAAAATTCGGCATTACTACACGCAGCAACAGGTCGTCATTAATCGGTTGCACGCGGTGATTAACCAGACGCTTAACCAGTGTAAACAACGAGTGGCGCTGAGTAGTCAAACCTTGCACGCGGTTAGCCCCTTGGCAACCTTGGAGCGCGGCTATGCCATCGTCACCCCCTATCATTCCCCGATAATTATCAGTAACAGCCAGCAACTGCATGTTGGCGACCTCATTCAAACGCGTTTTGCGCAGGGGAAAATCATCAGCCACGTTAAGGACATTCTGTCATGATCAAAAAAATAGCATTATTTACGGTAGTAACCGCGTTCAGTACTCTGCTTGCAGCGAATACTCTACCAGAATCGCTTAATGTTCCTGGGGGTGTCGTACAGGTTCGCTTAGGGTCGTTAGATACCCCTGCACCAGAGGTATTTTTCAATAAACACCGGGTACTTGTTACGCATGATGAGCAGCAATGGCTGGCATTGGTGGGTATTCCACTGGAAACCGAAGTGGGGCAGCAGTCGGTTAGTGTAACCACGGCGGATAAGACCACCACCCTGCCCTTCACTATCGCGTATAAAGAATACCCGGCACAGTACTTGACCATCAAAAATAAACGTATGGTTAATCCCGAAGCAGAAGATACTCAACGAATTAGTGCAGAACTGGTACTGATTAACAAAGCGCTCGGCACATGGACAGAGCAAGCGCAAGTTGATACTGATTTTATGGCACCCGTTGATGGTCGATTGAGTGGGGTATTTGGATCGAGACGTTTTTTTAATAAGCAATCTAAAAATCCGCACAGCGGCTTGGATATTGCCGCTCCCGTAGGAACACCGATAAAAGCACCCGCCAGCGCAAAAGTCATTAGTGTTGGTGATTATTATTACAATGGTAACTGTGTCTTTTTAGATCATGGTCAAGGCTTAATCAGTGGTTATTTTCATATGACGCATGTGGACGTGCAGCCGGGTCAACAGGTTACTCAAGGTGATGTCTTAGGAACTGTTGGTGCAACGGGGCGCGTTACTGGGCCGCATTTACATTGGAATATTTACTTGAATAACACCAAAGTAGACCCGGCGTTATTTATAGCCGATGATATTCCGCGATTAGATGCGCGTAATCATAAATGATGATGTAACGTTCATTTTTCGCTCGGTGGTGTTTTTGCGGCTCGCAGCAGGTTAAACCTTAATCTGAAAAGCGCGTCAGTGTTTTTTTAAACGCCCCTTTCTGCTACAATTAACGCCCTTGCTAGAGCTAGCTAGGTTATTTGAACGAGACAACGAGCGTTCATTCTCTTATTACAATTAAACTTCTGGTAATACTTATGGCTTTTGTAGTCACTGAAAACTGTATTAAATGTAAATTTACCGATTGCGTAGATGTGTGTCCGGTCGATTGCTTTCATTCAGGCCCTAACTTTATGGTTATTGATCCTACAGAATGCATTGATTGCACACTATGTGAGCCTGAGTGCCCTGCGCATGCCATTTTTGCAGAAGATGAGCTTCCTGCAGGACAAGAGCATTTTGCGCAGTTAAATGCAGAGTTATCGCTGCTTTGGCCTACCGTTACGACAGTATCGCCAGCACTGGCTGATGCGGATGAGTGGAACGGTAAGCCGAATAAACTAGAGTTACTCGAAAGATAACGAGGCGCTTTAAAACTACAAAGGGTTTGTTAGCCTACAAGCAAACCCTTTAGGCTGGGGTTATTTTTTTGAGCTAGAGGTTAACGGCATCGGCATTGCATGCCATTTCGCGGAGCAAAGCAGCAGCCCTTCCGCGACTGTCTATAAATAGATACTAGCGCCAATTATAATTTAGCCATCTTACGCTCAATAAAGGACAGTTTTTTCGCTAATACCGCAGACGTTTTATGCTCAGCTAAAGCTTTAACCGTTACCGCATGCGCTTGTTGATAATCACCGCAAAGTAGACACATATCTAATAATTCCAGCACGCTACTTAATTCGTGTTCATTTTCTGATTCTTTAACGGCTTTTTGAGAGCGTTCAATGATCGTCTTAACAGGGATAATGGTCGTATCTTTTAAGGCGGTACTGACATCAAAGTGCGTTGATTCAAAGGCTTTTGCTTTTGATCCTACGATAGGAACATCAACATCAGGGTGAAGCTGTATCGATACTTTTTTAGACCGCGCTGTATGGAAATTAAAAAACCACCATCCGGTTATTGCCGCCATCAGTGTACCCAGAGCAATTAATGCGATGGCAAGCCAATTATCATCATTAGTCTCTGGCATCACTTTACGAGTAGGCCGTGCTGCTGTCGCTGCTTCAGTCGCTAATAGCTCGCTGCTGCTCTCGGCAGGTAGATTTTTATTTTCTACTGCCGACACTTCGGGATTAACAACGGCGGCGTCTATTTCTGGCTGTGCATCAAAAACCTCTGCACCTACCCCTGCTGGCGACTCGACGGGCGGCGTATTATCCAAAGCAGGTGCTACTGCGGTATCATTTAATCCCGCCTTTTCAACCGTATCCGCCGTGATCGTTACTGCTGGAGTGCCCAATACTTTTGACTTTACCTGCACCATGTCATTAGTCAAGAGACCCTGAACGAGAACAACCCTGCCTATCGCTTTATCCAATAGGTTAAATTTATTGGTTAAGCGTGCATTTTCATTTTTTAAGGCATCAATATTTTGCTGATGGCTTTCTAGTGTTTGTATGATCTGTGTGATATTTTGAGGCGCATTCTGACTTGATGAGGTCGTTTCTACATGCCTAGACGAACCTAAGGTATTAGCCGAGCTGACCAAGCTTCGTAAATAACTTTTGTCGTGTAATCGCTGCTGTGCTTCTGTTTTTGACAGTTGAATATAATCTGTGGTGTTGTCAGGGATAAGTATTTTTGCAGTAATGACCAGCTGATTAATATTGCCATTAACAAACGCATTTTTATTCAATTGGTATAATGTCAGCATAATTTGCTCTGTACTAAGCAAGAATCCTGATTGAACGCGTTTTTTTTCTGCAATCACCGATAAGACATCGCCTGATTGAACCACATGGTATTCTGCATTAACCGCTACAGCATGTGCTGCGGCTAATAGAAGAACCACTAAGCGTGAAAATAATTTAATTTTACTCATCACTTATCAAATACCTGTATTAAAGTGTGCATTTTTTGCTTGGCACGGTTTAAGACGTGCAAACCTTTGGCTATGCCATTTTTTTCCCAATGTAATTTACGAAACACCGGTAAGTCTATTAATACTGGCGTATTTTCAATTTTTGGTGTGGCAACATAACTCAGTAATTTTGCGATAATAATTAAGTCGCAATAATCTAGGGGGTTGTTATTATTGCTTCGTTGCCAGCGTTGAGAGTCTTTGGCTGCGGTAATAAAAGGTTGTGCAAACCCCCATTTTTCTAATAGCATGGCACTGATATTGTGCCCCAATTCCGTAATGATCGCCTGTACCTGATGTGCGTCAGGAAGATGGTCTTTACCTAAGCAATCTAAAATTAAAATCGTACCAATGTTGTGCATCAATCCGACTAATTGTGCTTTTTTAGAATCCAGGTGCTCAAATTCCTCGGCGAGTACTGCGGCGATAGCGCTGATATACAGCGTTTCCCGCCAGTTTTCTTTTATAAGCTGTTGATGTAGCGCATTAGCTGGTTTAAAAAGATCTTTTGTGGAGAGTACGCGTACGACGTCGAGGGCTTTACTGACACCTAAGCGGTCAATAATTTGCTCAATATTCTCTATGTCAGTCGCAGGCTCTGCACCCGTCGAGGCAACCGCTAGCTTTATTAACTTTGCGGTAATGGCGGGATCGGCTAAAACAAATTCACTTAATTGGTGTGTATTAATTTTTTCAGCAGTAGAAATAGCGGTATTTATTTTTAAAGCCACATCGGATAAGGAGGGCAAAACGACATGGTCAGCCTTGATGTCCTGATAGAGTTGAAAATAAATATCCGCATTACCTGGCTCGCTTTCTACTTGAATACCTTCGGTGGCTTTTGGCGTACCCGACTGTAGGTTATCCAATACCCGATTATTGATCATCAAGTATTTCACGGCACTGTCTGCTACGACATCATATTGCCGTGGTCTTAGTTGCGTAATGGGCTGTCTGGCAGAATCTGAATCAGCCTTAATAACAGCCGATTGACCATCTTTGGCAATTAATTTAAGCGAACCACTGACCAAAAACACACTAAAATCATCATTTGATCCACGCGAAATGATTTTTTCACCTGGTACTGAATAAAGCATTTTGACTTTGCCAGGATCCAGCAAACTTTGCTGTTGCTGCTCAGATAGCTGTTGGAAGGTCGAAAATTTAAGTAACACCTCAGGTGTAATGAGCATCTACAATCCCTATTCAAAAATGCAGTATTTCAGATAATTAAGTTAATGAATTAAGTAATGTAATAAAATCTAATAAATACCGCCATACGGCGACACCTATTTACCCAACTGCTTTGAGTCTAGCTCAACATCGCATTTATGCAAATGCTAAGCATGGGTTATTTCAGATTAACTATAAAAAATAATACATCGCTAAGCGATTGCGCGCCACAAAGCACATTGCAACAAATAGCGCGTACTTCTACGACGCTTTTTTGCCGTATTTACACAGTAAAAAATGCCCGTAATGCCCTTATCATATACGTGTGATCGAACACACCGGCACTTTCGCGTATGCTATGCATCGCCCACATAGGACAGCCCACGTCGACAGTCCGTAGCCCCAATTTTGCCGAGGTAATCGGTCCTATAGTACTTCCGCACGGTAAATCAGTTCGATGTGAATACACTTGGTAGGGTACGTCTGCGATCTCACACCAGCGAGCAAACATGGCGACTGAGGTGCTTTCGGATGCATAGCGATGATTGGCATTGACTTTAATTACTGGGCCACTATTTACTATTACTTTGTGTTC
>JAPLRW010000207.1 GCA_026398935.1 Methylococcales bacterium | reverse complement strand
TGTAAATTTTAAATTACCGCGAGTTGATTCAACCAGTGGCCCGCCTGCCAAAATAAACAGAAAACTGGGCAGAAAGGTAAAATAGGTAACAATAACTGCGGCGACAACTGCAGATAGAAGCATTGCATCACTACCCAGCGGTAATTGACTCCAGCCGCCTAAAAATCCGACAAAGGTCACGATCATAATTAACGGGCCAGGTGTGGTTTCACCCAGAGCCAAGCCGTCGATCATTTGTACCGCACTCAGCCAGTGGTAATGTTCCACCGCGCCCTGATAAACGTAGGGCAGTACTGCATAGGCGCCGCCAAAGGTTAATAAAGCGGCTTTGGTAAAGAACCAGCCCATTTGCGGCAATACCCCATTCCAACCATAGTGCCAGCATAAATAGCCCATAACGCTGCTCCATAATAACAATCCGGCGACCGTAATTTTAAGTAGCTGTTGCCAGCGGAATTGGGCATGAATAGGAATGGGTGTGTCGTCGTCGATCAGTGCTACACCAAAACTTTTTTTAGCGGAGCCATGTCCGCCAACAGTGAATTTTTGCGGTGCAATACGCCCACCGATAGCGCCAGCCAAGGCGGCTAATAATACAATCAGTGGAAAAGGGGTGTGTAATAGGAAAATAGCGCAGAACGCTAACACCGCTATCGACCACAGTAAGCCATTTTTTAGTGCGCGTGAACCGATGCGGTGCGCAGCGAATAATACAATGGCGGTGACGGCGGGTTTAATGCCATAGAGGATGCTTGCGACTACGGGAAGTTGACCGAAGCAGACATAAATCCAGCTTAAGAGTATTAACAGTAGCAGTGAGGGCAAGATAAACAGCAGTCCGGCAACAATGCCGCCTAGCGTCCGATGCATTAACCAACCCAAATAAATGGCTAATTGTTGCGCTTCAGGCCCTGGCAATAACATGCAGTAATTAAGCGCATGTAGAAAGCGTTTTTCAGAAATCCAGTGCCGCCGCTCAACTAATTCCTGATGCATGATGGCAATTTGTCCGGCAGGGCCGCCAAAGCTTATAAAGCCCAGCTTTAGCCAAAAGCGAAATGCTTCGTTGAAACTAACGGGTTGCGGGGCTGGCATAAGATTCCTTAAAATACTGATGATCAATTACGAGGCAACGATGCCATCAATGCCACGCTCACTGCGTTTGGCATAATAAAACCACTCATTACCGGGCAAGGCGGTAGGGTTGGGAAATAAAATAAAACCGGAACGGCTGGCTTGGACGTCGCTGCCATCCTCACGTATACCAATGGGGTCACCTTTGGTTAAAAGATCAAAACTGACCCACGCTTTATGGAATCGATCCGCAACGTGTTGTTTATCAATTACTTCATCAATACGCAGCACTTCAAGTTGGGTTTGTACGGTTGGGCAGGGTAAATCCACCAGTTGTAAATGTGCAAGGGTATTGCGTATCGCCTGATAAGCGATTTCTGGTGCTTGTGGGTCATTATGTTGTCCACATTCCAAGGTGAGGGCATAGCCACCATGGGCGCGCATGTATTCGGTTGTGCCTACGCCATAACGGGGATCGGTATTTAATAATTGCGCTCTATCACTGATCTGGGGGTTATTTAGACGGTTATGTACGCCGCGCGCGTAAGTATCTAGCCAGCCATCCACAATACGACGAGGCCCTAAACGTACCGCTAAGGCTTCTTCCTCTGCTGCCAATGCGAAGGGTTCCAAATCACGGGTGTTGTTTTCAGGGCCGAGCATGATAAACGGTTCACCGCCAGCGGCGTGAAAAGAATGTAAATCCAGTAACACATCATGCGCCGCCAACAAAGGACACAGTGCATTGGCAATATGGTCTTCAAAATCTTGTGGGGCATCGGTAGGGCAGAGATTCCGATTAAGATTGCGATCACCAGAGCGTTGCACCAGCTGGTAGGCAAGGGGGTTGGTAATGGGAATAAAGGTGACTTGCCCGGAGTGAATTTCTAATAAACCGCTATCCAATTCAGCCATAATGCGCTGTATACCTTGTGTGCCGCAGGTTTCGTTACCATGAACTGCCCCTAATACAATTAAGCGGATACCTTGATTAAGCCCTGTATAGGTAATGGATTTTATGGACTGTGGTGTTGTCAATGGGTGAATGGTCATTAGTAGCGCTCGTGAAATCATAAAACGTGGTTTAGTAACAAACCAAACCAATGCGAAGTGTTAAACTAATAAAATTAGATGACACGGGTGATTTTAAACAATTTCTGTGTGCTTCTGGTGTTTTTTACGTAAAACCTTATCCATTTAACTTTAGCTTCTATGTCGATCATTCCAAACTGGCTCAAACAACCTTATCGTATTACCACTGTTACCCTTTTTGTTGCATTATTCTTAAGTTTGGCTGATAACGGGGCTTTTTTACGCGCCGCGTTCGCCGTTGTCGATAAAACCACGACGATTGGCACGGATTTTAAAATCGTCCTGACACTCTGCTTGCCGGCTTTATTTAGCGTATTGCTCTCCGTGGTTGGATTTAAAGGCCTGTTTAAACCGTTTGTGATATTCGTACTGTTGAGTGCCGCCATTATTAGTTATTTTATGGGGGCTTACGGCGTTATTATTGACACCTCAATGATCCAGAATGCCTTTGAAACAGACACCAAAGAAGCGCTGGAATTGCTTAATACCGGGAGTATTGGGCATATAGTATTCTTTGGCTTGTTACCGGCGTGGCTGGTTTACCGTTGCCCCATTACGTATCAGCCGTTTTTAAAAGAATTACTGAGTCGCTTGCTGGTGATTGGCGTAGCGGGGATACTGCTGGGAGGAATGATATTCAGCTATTACAAAGATTTTTCGCTAACCATGCGTGAAAACCGTGAATTACGCTTTTTAATCAATCCCACGTATCCGATTTATGCGCTGTTTAAATACATTAAACAAGTCAACGCCAGTGATGTGCCACTTACTGCTATCGGTACTGACGCCAAGCAGTCGCCATTGGTTTTGGGCAAAGGGAATGGTAAAAAATCTTTAGTGGTTATTGTGGTGGGTGAAACGGCGCGCGCCGAGAATTTTTCGCTGAATGGGTATGCGCGGGAAACGAATCCGTATTTAAGCCCGCTGGACATCATTAATTATCCGAATACGTATTCCTGCGGAACAGCGACTGCCGAATCTGTACCCTGTATGTTTTCAAGTTTTGCCAAGGAAGAATACACCGTCAGCAAGGCAAAGCAGCAAGAAAACCTCTTGGATATTTTAGCGCGTGCGGGTATCTCGGTGTTGTGGCGAGATAATAATTCCGGCTGTAAAGGGGTGTGTGATCGGGTTAAAACCGAGGCTATGGATAATCTTAAACTTGCGGAACTGTGCAATACCGAAGAATGTTTTGATGAAATTTTGCTGCATGAGTTACAAGCGCAGCTGGATCAATTTAAAGGTGATGCGGTGATTGTCTTGCATCAAAAAGGCAGTCATGGGCCGGCGTATTTCAAACGTCATCCCACACAGTTTACAAAATTCACGCCTGAATGCGTAACAAATCAGGTACAAGATTGCTCGCAAGAGCAGATTACCAATGCTTATGACAATACCATTCTCTACACCGATTATTTTTTAGCCAAAGTCATTGCGTTATTGTCGAAAAATGCGTCCGGCTTTAATACGGCGATGTGGTACATGTCTGATCATGGCGAATCATTGGGTGAGCAGGGTATTTATTTACACGGGTTGCCGTATTTTTTGGCACCCGAGCAACAAATTCATATTCCCTTTGTACTGTGGCTTTCGCCTGAAATACGCGACAGTCTGGCTATTGATCAAGCGTGTTTAAAACAACACAGTAAAGAGCGCTATTCTCATGACGCTATTTTTCATTCCCTGCTGGGTTTGATGCGTGTGCAAACCAGCGTTTATCAGCCGGCAAGTGATGTATTTTCCGCGTGTAGGAAATGAATGGTGCTTTAAACTTTATCAACGAATTTTTCGTCGCTAATTTTAAAGTAGATAAAAAATAATCGGCTATACTTTTCTGAGCGATGTCGC
>JAPLRW010000289.1 GCA_026398935.1 Methylococcales bacterium | reverse complement strand
TGTCCACTAATTTATAAGATTGTGGACAGGGTAATTCATAGGGAATAAACTGTCTATAAAATCGTTTTTCACATACTTAATAGACAATCCGTCTATTAATCGATTTAGGAGACAGTTTTAAGCGATGCGACTCTTTGGTTATGCCCGTGTATCCACCAGCCAACAATCCCTCGATTGCCAGGTCAAAGCATTAAAGGAAGCGGGGGTCAAAACCAGCCGCATCTTCACTGACAAAGTTTCCGGCAGCCACGTCAACCGGGAGGGCTTGCATTTGTTGCGGGTCAAGGTCGAAGAAGGCGACGTGATCCTGGTCAAAAAATTGGATCGCCTTGGTCGTGATACGGCGGACATGATCCAATTGATCAAGGAGTTTGATGGCATGGGTGTTTCAGTCCGGTTTTTAGATGACGGGATAAGCACTGAAGGTGCAATGGGGAAAATGGTTGTCACCATTTTATCGGCTGTTGCCCAGGCTGAGCGCCAACGCATCCTTGAGCGTACCAATGAAGGCCGAATCGAGGCCAAAACAAAAAGTGTGAAGTTTGGGCGCAAGCGAACTATTGATACGGAAAAACTAAAGGCATTGCATAAGACTGGTTTAGGGGCAACAGATATCGCCAAACAAATGGGTATTGGGCGGTCAACCGTGTACAAATTGCTGAATGAAACGAGCAAGTGAGGGTAATCTTGCGACTTACGTTGTTACGTATGAATACTTTGGCGGCTCCAGCTTTACAACACCAAATCAAAGTCCCGCTGGCTTAAATTTACGCTCGCGCTCGATGCCTATCATAGATCCGCACAGCACTGACGCTACGATTAAGGCCATTTCCATCCAGGGATGGGGCAACAGTTGGTGCCAATCATTTGTTAGCAAGTTCATTTGTTGCAACCTCGATTATGAACAATATTCCCACGTACACACTTTGGATAGACCCAAAGTTTACAATGAACAATTTAATATTTTCTTGACGCTGTTCTCACGGTGTTAGAAGGTTCGGCTGTCGACAGCGCGTAAGCTTTTAGAAAAAATGGCGAATCTGATTTTTTGTCAGACATCGCCCTGTTTTAAATTAGCTGTATTCAGCTCTTAACCACGCTTGGACTGGCGTGGAAAGAACGCCTGCAGCCACGATGACAATCGCCAAACCCAAGTGCAGCCAGCGGTCAGGTTCGTTAATATGAATAAAACCCAACAACATATCGCCCGGCCAAAAAAAGCCTAATAAGGCCACCAAACCATAAAAATACCCTGAATACAGCACAAAGCGTTTTTCTTGACCTAGAAAGTTTACAGCGCCCAACAAAAAGATCGCGCCGGTGATTAAATGCACCAGGTTATGCGCCCAGTTTGCTTGAAAAAAGCCATATTCCGACGCGATGGAATTTTCCACAAACCCCATCAAGCCGACGGCAACGAACGTTAAGCCAAAAATAACGGCTACTAATTTTGCATTAAACATGGATATTCACCTTTATAAGGTTTTTAAATCGACCACAGGAAAATCGATAGCGGTCAAAGCGGTTTCGTTGAAATAATTGGTAAACGTGTTCAAAGCGACGTGAGACAGAATTTCGATAGCTTCTTCATCACTAAAACCAGCAGCACGTACCTCTGCCAGATCGTTGTCATTAACCTTGCCACGTTTTTCCAGTAAAGCACGAGCGAAGTTGATCGCCGCTTGAGTTTTACTATCACTGGAATGGCCTTTGCTATTAGCGGCTAACTCGGCTCTGACAACACCGGCTTTGCCCCCCAAGAAAACATGGGCAGAAGCACAGTAATTACAGCCGTTAAAACCCGCCACCGTAACCGCCAATTGTTCCCTCAGCTTTTTGTCTAGTACACCGTCGCTTAAGGCGTTATTGAAGCTAAGATAAGCTTCCAACGCAGCTGGGGCATTGGCAAATGTTGTGAAAATATTCGGCGTAGAGCCCATTGCTTTTTTGACGCCATCTAACAATTCTTTGGCTTTGCCTTCGGCTTGAGTAACTGCTTTGATTCTTTGCATGGTAAATTCCTAATTTAAAGTTAAGTGTCAAAAAGTAAACTGATTTGTTTACCTGTTGAAAATTGTAAACCGATCAGTTTATCTTGTCAATAAATTTGTAAACTAATCAGTTTACTTTTATTGTGCATTTGTTAAGCTAGATCCGTCCAAGTCAATAATGAGAAATATGAATAACGAAAATGAAGCGGTACCTAAAAAAGCCATTAAACGTTTACAAATTATCCAAGCAGCCTTCAAGTTGTTTACCGAAAATGGCTTTTATGCAACCGGTGTAGATTTAATCATGCGCCAGGCTGGTGTCTCCAAACGAACGATGTACATTTATTTTCCGACCAAAAACGATTTGATCGTCGCAGTGCTGGAGTTTTACCGGATTAATTACGAACGGGGTTTAAAGGATTTGTTAGCCAGAAATGACTTAAGTAACCGTGAAAAAATAGTCGCTATTTTTGAAGAGGCTGGTAACTGGTTTGCTAACAAGCAATTTCATGGTTGTTTGGCAGTCAATGCGATGGGCGAGTTTTCCGGCAAAGATCCTGATATAGAAAATGCCTGTCGTGTATTTAAAACCTGGGAGCTAGATGTTTTCAGTGAGTTAACCAAGGAACTCCCTGTCATGTATCCAAACGATTTGGCTTTTAAACTACTGGTGTTGCTTGAGGGCATGGGGGCAATTGCTCAAGTGATGAAGCAACCTTGCCCAATTGATATAAAACAAATGGTCAATGACCTCTTGGATGGTCACTGTGTTGCTTAAGGGATGCAGTAATCACCAAAATACCATTAGAATGATGATCCCGTACAATTGTTAGGCTAACAGATGAAAACAGCAACCCTTGAACAAAAATGGCGTTTCTAAGGAAATAGTGGCGTTGTGCAATGGGCGATGTAACGTTGTCCTTGTTGAACGGCAAGCACCGTGTTGCCGAGCATGTGTTTGGTTGGAATCAATCCACCGTTGCGGTGGGCATCAATGAGTTTAAAACCGGCATTACCTGTATAAATGATCTATCCCTTCGGCTCAATCCTGCAACGGAAGTGAAAAATCCTATGCTGCTGGCTGACATAACCGCCATCATGGAGCCACAAAGCGAGTCGGAATCAAGCTTGCTGACGACTTTGTTATATATCCATATGACGGAAAAAGTTGTGTATGATGCACTGGTAGCAAAAGACTGGAGAGTTGAAGCGTTACCGACGGTACGCACGATTTCAAACATACTGAATCGCCAAGGTTACCGCTTACGGTCGGCCAATTCTGAGCCATGTAAGCTTAAATTAAATCTTTATAGAGCTTAACTTATTGCACACGGGGGACATTCTTGATCGGGAAAACGGCTTTCCCGACAAAAGTGTAAGCCAGATGCATGAACAAGTTTATGCGTTGAACGTGTTATGAAATTAAAACAGCAAACAACCGATAAAAATGATCACCGCAGCAGTTATGCCAAAGTAATCAATCAAAATGGCAAGTTGGAACAGAGTGAGCTGGGCGTCTGGTCTTCTTATTTACGAGATCCCTATCATTTGATGTTGACTGTCTCTTGGTCTGGTTTTGTGTTGATTGTTTCGGTCGGATACATTGTTATTAACGTCATTTTTGCACTGCTGTTTCTTGCTGGCGATGATTGTTTGGCGGGTGCAAGACCGGGTTCGTTTCCCGATGCATTTTTTTTCAGTGTGCAAACTCTGGCTTCGATCGGTTATGGTGCCATCTCACCTAAGACGCTTTACGCAAATGGCGTCGTTACCCTGGAAGCCATCAGCAGCTTATTGGTGATTGCTGTGGTGACCGGTTTGTCGTTCGCCCGGTTTTCCAAACCCAATGCACGGATTATCTTTAGTGATGTCGCAGTGGTCATGCCTCATAATAATGTGCCCACCCTGGTTTTCCGCGCTGCTAATAAACGCCGAAACCAGATTGTGGAAGCGCGAATCACCGTTGACCTTGCTATTGATGAAGTATCGGAAGAAGGAGAAGCTATCCGTCGTTTTTATGAATTACCATTATTACGGCAGCGAACTTCCAGCTTTAACCTCGCCTGGACAGTCAGGCATGTCATCAATCAGAATAGTCCACTTTATAACTTGACTCCGGAAATGCTGACGCGGGGACATGCTGCGGTTATTGTTTCTTTGGTTGGGATAGACGAAACGGTTGCCTATACGATTAATGCCCGTCAAAATTATTCGGCACGAGAAATTCTTTGGAATCATCGTTTTGTGGATATGTTAACGATTGAAGCTAATGGTGATCGCTATTTGGACTATCAACATTTTCATAGTGTTTCGCCCATTACGTGATTTTTTGCCCACAACTGGTTGCTAGTTTTAACCGACATGGATATCTGCACAGAGCGACACTTCCAGAAACCAAAATATTAGTCGAGAAAGTGGCTTTATGAAGCGGAAGGCGACAGGATTTGTTCCAAAAATGCAATTTTGAGCGTCAAATGGGCGAACGGAACTACGAGGTGCCTTGCCCCGAAATAAAACTAAAATTTATAGGTTGCGTTTAGGCCGAGCAGTAGTGCCGGAGGTTAATCATGGTGTAAGCGAGCGATTTGAACGCATAATGCACTTGACTGAGGCGCTCGAAGCGAAGCAGCAAGCGGCGGAACTTATCTTCATCTTCTTCCCACGCGAAGACGCGCTCTATGGTTCGAAATCGTTCTGCAAAAATTTCCTGCTTAAATAACTGTTTACGGCCTCGTTTAGGTTTTTTTCTGCCACGCGGATTAGGGTTGATATTGGGAATCATGTTGCGATTAAAAATAGCTTTGCGGTTTTTTCGGCAGTCATAGACACCATCGAGACTAACAACTGTACCGCTCAAATCTAAACCAATTGCGCGGGCAGTTTGCATCAATTGCGGCAGGGCATCCCGTAACATAGGCGATTCATTACGATTGCCCAGCGCTGACACAAATGGCGCGATCACGTTACAATGTCGGTCGCAGAAAGCGACAACCTTATCACCTTTCACTTTCTTGTGGCCGTTAAAGCCAATGTTGTCGCCGCCCTTTTTGGCTGCCGTTGTCGTGCCATCACCGTGGATGATTGAAGTATCCAGAAGATCGTCCTGATGAAGCTTCAATACTGATCCGTTAAAAATGGCGTCGATACAGCCATCGGCCTCCCACCGTCGCAAAATGCGATAAATACGGGTGTAGTGAATTTCTGGTCGATCCTTGTCAATAGGCAGCTCTTTCCACTGACACCCCATATAGAGCAGCTTCAAAACGTAGTTGAAGATCGTGTGCAAACTAAGCTTTAATTTGGATCCACGATGACCGATGGAAAGATGCGGTAAGACAAATGTTTCAAACTGCTGAGCATCCAATTGTGTTGGAATCGTTTGATACTGTTGGCTTATAGCCATTCTTGCCTCTCAGAAATTTAAACTATAACCCATTTGGATTCTTTTGTCGAAAATCCAGATATACTGTGGCTTGAAGACGTTTTGAGCTGGTTAAAAAACTAGCAACCAGTTGTTATCCTTGCCTGTAATGGTTAGAAACCTACAAGAGTTTGCTGCTGAAATTTGTTCGCGATTAGCGGTACAACTTGGAGTTAAGCACATCCCCCTCACTGAACTTTAAAAACAACAGTTTTAGGAGAGCTTAACGAATTTAAAAAATATCAAAAGACACCAAGGAGGTGCTTGAACGACTCGTTATACCACGCGACTCTGCGTATCCTTATAAACAAAAACGCCGCCAAGTTTTGTAAAACTCCGGTTTGTGTAGCGAAGCATGCTGAGGTGCATCAACGCTTTAAGTTATGCACCTCAGCATGCTTCGCTACACTAATAACATTTTTTGCGGAATTTGGCAATTTTTTGTTAAAAATCAACACGGAAGCTTGATCGTGGGGGATAACAAAGCGAGTACGGGTTAAAGCAGGCACTACCGATTAATTCTTAAACACACATACCCAAAAACCGCATTAGGTAGTGCTAACCTTCATCAATCCATTCATAGATTTCAGTCATCGCCGGATCACATTTACAGCAACTCGTGCCACAGGCTGATTCTGCCGATGTTTTACGCACCTTGCCCTTACTGATCCATTTCCCCAGCAGCCCTCTTAGGGCATCGGCATCCATATTAAAATGAATGATTAAATCATTTAACACCACGCGGTGCTGCTGCCGCATGTACGTTCTTAAATCAGATAGAATCATGACCTGTCCTGCGAGATACGATAAGAGAATCTTGTCGGCGACCTGTCAACCAAAGCCCCAGTAAAACGCACAAAAACACGGCTGTTAAACCGCCGACCCAAGCCAGAGAATCAGCGGGATGCTCAGCATATGTGGCTATTTGATAAAACAAGGTTGCGGTTATATACGCCAAACCCGTTGTCCAGAATAAAACAAAAACAGCCCAACCAGTACTGGTTTCACGCTGAATAGCAACGGTGGCCGTCACACATGGCGCATACAACAAAATAAACAGCAGATAAGCAAAGGCACCCGCCTGACCATCAAAACTGGTTTGCATCGCGGCATACGTGCCAGTATTAACCGCTTGTTTTTCTGCCGAGGCCGCCAAATCAGAAACATCGCCAATGTTTAAACCCAGAGGATCAAGAACGTTATCCGCTACCGCACGTAAATTTTCAGGGATCGTTAAACAAGCTCCCCAGACCGCCGCACTCAAATCAAACACTTTCGTTTCAGACGTGCCCTGCTCTTTTGCAGCCATTTGGCTGTATAACGCATCCAGTGTACCCACTACCGCTTCTTTTGCGAGAATACCGGTGAATATACCCACCGTTGCTGGCCAATTATCTTGTGCGATACCCATCGGCGCAAACAGCGGCGTTAAGCTGCGCCCAATACCACTAAGTACCGACTGATTAGAATTTTCACGCCCAAAATGGCCGTCAGTGCCTAATGCATTAAGAAAGTTCAATATCAACACCATCGGCACGATCACTTTACCCGCATTTAAAATAAAGGTTTTTAAGCGATCCCAAGTACGTAATAAAACACTTTGCAATCTGGGTAAATGGTAATTTGGGAGTTCCATAATAAACGGCGAAGAATTACCTTTAAACAAGGTATGCCGCATAATCAAGCCCGTCAGCACGGCAACAAAGATACCAAACAGGTACAAACCAAACACAATATTTTGCCCACCAACCGGAAAAAAAGCCGCGGCAAATAATGCATACACTGGCAATCTTGCCCCACAAGACATAAATGGATTCATTAAATTGGTCAAGATGCGGTCGCGGCGATTATCTAAAGTGCGCGTCGCCATAATCGCAGGTACATTACAGCCAAAACCAACAATCATCGGTACAAAGGATTTACCCGGCAAGCCAATTAAACGCATAAAGCGATCCATCACAAACGCGGCTCTCGACATATAGCCGGAATCTTCCAATGCCGACAAAAATAAAAATAAAAAACCGACAATGGGGATAAAGGTTGCAACCACTCTTACACCGCCACCAAGACCATTTGCGATAAGCACCACCATCCATTCCGGCCAATGCCATTGTGTTAATACATGCCCTAAACCATCAACCAGCAAAGCCCCTAAGAGCTGATCAAAAAAATCAATAAAAGCACTGCCAATATTAATGGTAAACATAAACATCGCATACATGACCAATAAAAAGATCGGAATGCCTAAAAAGCGATTCAAGACGACACGGTCAATTTTATCAGAACGATGGTGGGTTATTTCAGTCAGCTTAATAACACAGGCTTGGGTGGTTTGATTAACAAACTCATAACGGGCATCTGCCGCCAGAATATCAATTTCATCCTCCGCTTCCGCTTCAACGTCCATTTGCAATTGCTTGATGAACGTACTCAGCTCATCGCCTGCGATTTGACGCGCTAAGGTATCATCTTCCAGCACCCGTAAAACCAGCCAGCGAAGATCACACGGGTGATTGGTTGCTTGCGTCACTAGGAAAGGTGACAGCGTTGCAATAGCGCTTTCCAGTGCTGCCGCATAACGAATCGTCACATTAGGAACGGGCTTCGTTTTAGCCAACTGATTAACCGCTTTTTTTAACTCCGTAATACCTTCTTTTTTAGCCGCCGAAATCGCCACCACCGGACAGTCCGTATGGCGCGCTAACGCTTCAATATCAATACGCATGCCGCGCTGCTTGACGGCATCCATCATATTCAGCACCACCAACATCGGTACACGCATTTCTAATAATTGCGACGTCAGGTATAAATTACGCTCGATATTGGATGCATCAATAATGTTAATGATTAAATCCGCCTCTTTTGAGGCAACATAATCCCGCGCGACCTTTTCATCTAAAGAAACTTGATCGTCTGCGGCTTCCAGAGAATACGTACCGGGCAAATCCACTAACGTAATACGTTTTCCAGCGAACGCATATTCACCGGTTTTCTTTTCCACCGTGACACCCGGCCAATTACCCACATGTTGTCTTGCACCCGTCAACACATTGAAAACAGTCGTCTTGCCACAGTTAGGATTACCGACAACACCCACAATAAAATCATCGTTCATCATAACTTTTCAATGACCAAAATGGCCGCCTCATCTTTACGCAAGGTTAAGGAAAATCCGCGTAACTTAATCTCAATGGGATCCCCCATCGGGGCAAAACGCGTGACTTTAAATTCTGTACCAGGCGTTAAGCCCATGGCCAGTAAGCGTTTTCGGTAAGGCGTACCCGTTTTATCAAAGCCCACTATCTTACCCGTATCGCCTACAGCCAACTCTTTTAAACTAATGATTGTCATCGACTAGAAAATACTCCGAAAATGGTAGCGAAAAAATACTATCAATAATAATTCTCATTTGTACTGACTATAGCATATCTCAACGCGACTACCAATATCAAGCAACGTGTATTGTGCTCAAGACACTATTACTGCTCACATAGCGTACGATAGATGTACAGAACAGGTTGAATTCCTGTCATTACCGTCTAAAGTTGATGTAAGTATTTTTAATGATGAGCATAAGATGACGACACAACCCACTAATGTATTACTGGCTACCCTGACAGAAATAAGGGGGGACGGTATGACTGCCAGAATAGTAGACGGACTGGCACGCGATACGCCTCTCAGTCACCGTGACGGCGATGCCAGTGCTGCCGCGCATATCGGCGCGTATGTGGCGATTCGGCAAGGAGGCATTAATGTCTTGGCGTTAATTTTTAAACTGTGGCAGCAAGACAGCTTTAATAATAACCATCGTGTTGCAGATCGTTTTATAGCCTTAATTCCAGTCGGTGAAATTCACGACAATGGTAAATTCGTTCGTGGTGTGCGGCATTACCCAACACTGGGAGCTGAAGTTTTTAGCGTTGGACTGGATGAAATCAATGCTATTTTCTCAGCCTACCGTGATTATAATTTTTTCATTGGGCAACTATCCAACCACGAAGATTATCATCTCAGCTTAGATCCCAGAGCACTGTTTGGTCGACATTTTGCTATTTTAGGACAATCTGGATCGGGTAAATCCTGGGCAGTTACCAGCTTGATTCAACATACCATTAAATCCATGCCAAAAACCCACCTTATTATGCTGGACTTACACGGTGAATATTGCTGGAAAGACCCCGATGGGCAAGTTCAGTCTGCATTTCCCCGTGAGTTGGTCAATTACGTTGATGCCATGGAAATGGAAATGCCCTACTGGATGATGTCCTATGCTGAGTTAGTCGATTTATTTATCGACCGAGATGATCGCGGCGCTTCCTTGCAAATGTCTTATATGCGTGAAATCTTACAACAATTAAAACGCAAAGAAGCCAAAAACATTGGCTTAAGTACAGTATCGATTGATACGCCGATCTATTTTTCATTAGCTGAACTGTATATGCAGTTTAAAATTGCCAATGAAGAACGTAAGGATTTTGGTAAAACACAAGGCGCATTGTTTGGGCAATTTGATGAATTTTTAGTCAGAATGCAAAGCCGCTTTAACGATGTGCGCTATGACTTCTTACTCAAACCAAAGAAACGCAATACCTCCGAGAGCATGGCGGATTTATTGCGGGAATTTGTCGGTTTAGGAGAAAAGAAAGCTAACATTACCGTTGTCGATTTAAGCTCAGTCCCTACTGATATTAGACCCGCTATTTCAGCGCAAGTGGGACGTTTAGCCTATGAGTTTAATTACTGGAATCCTAGACGCCGCGAATTTCCTATTACCCTCATTTGCGAAGAAGCGCATGCTTACATTCCCCGCGAAAAAGGCGGGCAATTTGATGGCACGAAGAAAATGATGGAACGTATCGCCAAAGAAGGTCGAAAATACGGCGTATCGATTGGCGTTATCAGCCAACGCCCCACTGAATTATCTGAAACGATGTTATCGCAGTGCAGCTCATTTATTTGCCTACGCACCACTAACCCTGAAGATCAGGCGTACATTAAAGGCTTGGTTCCGGAAGCGGAAGGTGATTTAACCGACATTCTGACCTCATTAGGCAGAGGCGAAGCTCTGGTATTGGGTGAGGCAGCCCCTTTACCGACCCGTGTACAAATTTACAAACCGAATCCTGAGCCTAAAAGTAATGACGTGGATTATTACACTGCTTGGCGAGAAGGGCCAGATGATTTGAATGTGGAACAGATTGTGCATTTTTGGCGGACACAGACACGGGAAAGCCATTAAGCAATACCCCTGTGGAGGCGATATCGCCTCCACAGGGGTTAAATCTGCCTGTCGCTAAGAACAATATAGCTTAGGATGCAGACGTTTTTTTACGTTTTCCAAACGAAAACAAACCCAGAATAGCAGACCCCATAAGCCATACCGCTCCTGGTATAGGCACGCCCGATGGCCCATGATTATCTGAGTGATGAGACTCTTTCAAATTATACGAAGACTGCTGCTGTGAAGGGGTAGAAAAGTCAGAACCTAACGATGTTGTTCCTGTCGTTTTTCTACTGATATTGGCATTAGCATCATCATATGATTTACTGTTCATATTTAATTCCAAGCTATTTCTAGATCTTTCATCATCCTGCTCAGCATCATGAGTATCATAACTTCCTACCGCACGCTCCTTGTTTGACTCTGAATAATTGGTAGTGGTTGTTGACCAAGCCAATACGGGGGTAGTAACCAGTAAAGCACCTAAAACGATTGATTTAAAACCTGACATAGTAAACTCCTTATACGATATAAAAATAATTCAATAACCTCTATTGCCTCACAAATAACCGCACTAACCCATTTAAGGTTAATTAAGTTTACCGAAAACGACTTAACGCAAATACGCATGCAGTCGAAACACTTGTTTTATTATCCGGCAGCAACAGAAGCAATGACTAAGATAATATTATAAAACTCATAAAATACTAGTCGTAACAGTACAGCAAGCAAAGGATCTGCGGCATCTATCACATTAAAACCATCACGTTATTATAATCCCTACAAACTAAGGTTGAACATCAAAATGTTAGGCTAAGTAATCATAGTGAAATAGACATTACCGGAACTGCTGTAAAGGCTCAATAGGCTAATGCGTAAGTTTACTGGTTGTGACGATACCCTACTACACGCTATTTTAGCGGCGTTTTTTATGCGGTGATTTGTAGCTCAATTCATCCTGTATTCAGTCGTTCTCTGTTATCGTGTAGCTTAATCGCTCAATGGAGGGAAATACATGACTATCTTCAAACAACTGCTGCTTGGCATATTATTCTTACTGCTTAACGCCTGTGTCGCCTACCCTTACGCAGGTTACGGCGGCGGCTATGCGCCCTCTTCGCCTGCCTATTACGGCAGTGTCGGGTATGGTGGCGGCTATTATAGCGGTGGCAACAGCTATGGAGGAGGCCATCATCATGAAGGGGGCGGCGGACACTACGGAGGTGGACAAGGCTATCGCGGTGGATATGGTGGCGGTCATCGGCATTAAACTATCTTCCGCCAACGTCATTACGACAACTAAGATACCTTAAAGCCATCTAAACCAGCACTTACTTAAGCAGGTGCTGGTTTAGTGATCAACCTTTCCGGTACTAAAAAATGCCGTACGCTTAATGTGTAACCGTCTTATTCGAGGCGATTGGCTTCAACGGCATCCAAAACACATAAGGCCGTCATATTCACAATACGTCGCACAGTCGCTGACTGTGTAAGAATATGCACCGGTCTGGCACACCCCAGCAAGACCGGCCCAATCGCAACACCGTTACCAGCAGCCACTTTCAGCAGGTTATAGGCAATATTAGCCGCATCAATCGTGGGCAACACCAAGAGATTAGCACTGCCTTGCAAGGGTGAATTCGGCATCATTCGCTTTAATATCTCAAAATCCAAAGCAGTATCACCGTGCATTTCGCCGTCAATTTGCAAACCCGGAGCTAACGCCTGAACGATAGCCAGCGTCGCACGCATTTTTTTAGCCGACGCGCTATTAACCGAGCCAAAATTAGAATGGGACAGCAATGCCACTCTGGGGATTAAACCAAAACGGCGCATCTGCTCGGCGGCTAACAGCGTTATTTCGGCCAGTTGTTCCGCACTGGGATTTTCATTAATATGCGTATCCACTAGGGCAATCTGCCGATCAGGTAAAATCAACACGTTCATGGCCGCGAAAACATTCACATTTTCCTGCTTACCCAGCACCTGATTAATGTAATGCAAATGCAGACCCGTTGCGCCAAATGTGCCGCACATCATGCCATCTGCGTCACCTTTATGCACCATCATCGCGCCAATCAAGGTATGCCGCCGCCGCATTTCCAGCTTAGCATATTGTTCAGTAACCCCTTTACGAATAGTCATGTGCAAATACGTTTGCCAATAATCGCGGTAACGCGCATCCGATTCGGGATTAACCATTTGAAAATCAATGCCCGGCCTAAGGCGTAAGCCAAACTTTTTAATGCGTTGTTCCAAAACAGCAGGACGACCGATCAATATCGGGTTAGCAATTTTCTCATCGACAATGATTTGTAGCGCACGCAACACACGCTCTTCTTCGCCCTCGGCAAACACAATACGTTTTTTAGCGTCCGATACATGCTTGGTTGCCTGAAAAATGGGGCGCATAAATGTGCCACTGTGGTAAGCAAATTGTTGTAAATGCTCGACGTACGCTTGCATATCTTGAATGGGCCGCGTCGCAACACCGGATGCTTGCGCTGCTTCAACGATAGCGGGTGCAATTTTGGTCATTAATCTTGGATCAAACGGCATCGGGATAAGGTAATCCGCACCAAATGACAAGTTATGAATGCCATAGGTTTTCGCAACAATATCCGACTGTTCCGCCTGTGCTAATTGGGCGATGGCTTGTACTGCCGCCATTTTCATCGCCAGATTAACCGTTGTCGCACCGCAATCTAACGCGCCTCTAAAGATATAAGGGAAACATAAAACATTATTCACCTGATTAGGGTAATCAGAACGCCCCGTTGCAATAACCGCGTCATCGCGTACTGCCTTAATTTCTTCCGGTAATATTTCCGGCGTCGGATTGGCTAAGGCAAAGATTAATGGCCGTTCCGCCATACGCTTAACCATATCCGGCTTTAACACGCCGCCAGCAGATAGCCCCAGAAAAATATCCGCATCGCTAATCACCTCAGCTAAACTGCGTGCCTCCGTTACTTGTGCAAAACGCGCTTTATCAGGATCCATTAATTCAAGACGCCCTTGATAAACCACGCCCGCCAAATCCGTAACAAAAATATTCTTCAGCGGAAATCCAAGGTCTACCAGTAAATTTAAGCAGGCTAACGCAGCAGCCCCCGCACCGGAAACCACCAGTTTACAATGCTGCAAATCTTTGCCTACCACCTTCAAGCCATTTAACATCGCCGCGGCAACGATGATAGCCGTACCATGTTGATCATCATGAAATACCGGTATTTTCATGCGTTCGCTAAGTTTTCGTTCAATATAAAAGCATTCCGGCGCTTTAATATCCTCCAAATTAATACCGCCAAATGTAGGCTCTAACGCGGCAATAATGTCACACAATTTGTCAGGATCAAGTTCATTGATTTCCAAATCAAAAACATCAATCCCTGCAAATTTCTTGAACAAAACTGCTTTACCTTCCATGACGGGTTTAGCGGCTAATGAGCCAATATTACCCAAACCTAGCACCGCCGTACCATTTGTCACGACACCCACCAAATTGCCACGCGCGGTATATTTAAAGACATTGGCATTATCAATTACAATTTCATCACACGCCGCCGCCACTCCAGGCGAATACGCCAACGCCAAATCACGTTGATTGGATAAATGCTTGGTGGGTGTTACGCTAATTTTTCCGGGTGTCGGAAACTGGTGATACTCAAGAGCAGCTTCCCGTAAGGGCAAATGGTATGGATCTTTGGAATCAATGGATGATGTCATACTGAGTTGCATTCCTTATCTGTGACGTAAAGAGTAAGCATAATTTTAACAGAAACCAGCGGATAAATTACCTCTACACCATCAAATGCCATGATTGCAGGTTAAAATGGCTTATAATTATTATTCAATTCGTGGCACATGTCTTAATACTGGCAGACTGAACCGTTACACCTTTACTTAAATGTCTTTAAGCACCACGGCGTTATTAGGTTAAATTCACTCCACTCATCGTTAACGTAACCGCGAGTATAAAACCCCATGACGAGATTATTGCCCCTTCCTGAAAACCATCCGCAACGTTTTGTCTTGCATAACGAAGTTCACGCGCGCGCATCGTTTATTCTCAACTTACCGGTTAGAGCCAGCCATTTGGCACTCTTGCTCACCCATGAGGAAAAAATGCAGGAACACAAGCATTTAACCACCTTGTGTGAACGTTTTGGCGTTGCCCCACCCGAAAAAGACACTGATCACTTCACCGCCACGTTCAATTCTTTTCAGATACGCTGGGAACAGCACGGTGAGTTTAGTACCTATAGTTTTTATGTACATGACACCCCGACAGAGCCATTTGCCGATTCAGCCTTAAAGCAAGTCCCCGTAGATTGGATGGCGCAACTCACCGGACAGGTCATCGTTGCCGCGCACGCCACCATTGTTTCCCCTGCCGATATTGATTACAAGGAAAGTGCTGATTTAACCTTACTCTCCTCCTACTTTGCCAACAACCCTATTATTGGCTCTAAAGTAACGGGCGGAGCAGCCTCAGTATTTACCGATTTCCGTCTGCATGTTGATGGCTTTAGCCGTTTTTTAATCATTAACCACGATTTAAGAACAGAACAAGCAGGACGTTTATTACAACGCCTGTTTGAAATTGAAGTGTATCGCGTAATGGCATTACTGGCATTCCCTATTGCGCGTAAATTGTATCCGGTATTAAAAAAATTCGACCGTCAGCTGTACACCATTACCAATGCCATGACCCAGCCGGACAATAATGATGCCGCGTTATTGGATGAGTTAACCACCTTGGCCGCAGAAGTTGAAAATCATATTTCCAGCAATCATTTTCGTTTTGCAGCGGCTAGCGCGTATTACCATTTGGTAGAACAACGCGTCAACGACTTACGCGAGGTGCGTATTCAGGGCATCCAGACTTTAGGCGAATTTATCAAACGGCGACTGGAGCCCGCGATCAATACC
>JAPLRW010000184.1 GCA_026398935.1 Methylococcales bacterium | reverse complement strand
GGTAACGCCGGAACGTTTAATATCATCCTGACTGATAACAAAAACGGCGGCAGCGGCATCGGATAATGCTTGCGATTTTTTAGACACCGAAGTGATTTTAACGTTAAGCAAATCCTCAATAGGCAGCTCTAACATTTCATCCGATGCTAATAGCGCTACACTGGACTCTGCTCCTATTACAGGGAAAGTAAAAAGCGCCAGTAGCATAAAAACGAATACATATGCCAATTTAAGGTATTTAACCGAATACATACCCACCATTACACCTAAAAATCTCCTTTAATACCCTTCGTTTTGACATTAGCGTTTGACGAAAGACGTTTTCTTTTTATCCCAGTCCCAGACTTCATGCGTTACTGCATCGGTAATTATCGTGGCGTCCGTTTTAAAACAATCAGGTACGATTTCAGTGGCTATATCACCTTGAAGTTGCATAAAAACGGGCGGTGAAATTTTTACCAGCCCTTCTATAGACGGGAAGTCTTTAAGCTGCTCAGTCACATCAAAGCAACCTTCAAGGTTAAAAGCAACGTTTGCCAATGCTTGTGGCGCATTTTTAATGCAGGTTTTTATATTGCCGTAACTTTTAATCATGGGATCAAGCGCCACTGCAAACGCCGGATCAGTAAAGCTAATACCCTTAAGCGTGTAAGTTTGCACCTCCATCTGCTTTAACACTGAAATTCCATTAACCGTTGGCGATGCTGGTAAACACATATCCACTTTTGGCAATGCGACACATTGTCCATTGGTGGTCACTTTAATAGTGCTACCGCTCTGAGTATAAGCCATACCTGTCGGCATAGTCGCTGCATCACAGATGGGTTGGTCATTTTGTACTGGAATGGGAGGGGTTGGCTCATCAATCACTAACGGAATAGGATTTTTTGGCTCATCAACAACTAACGGCGTAGGCTCTTTCGGCGTATCAACAACTACCGGATTAAGCGGCGGTATTTTTTCAAGTAGGTGCGCCACACTATCAACATAAACAGGTTTTGCACTAGGGGTTGCCTCTAACAAATACACACCATTATCACTGCTATTCACCCCTACATAGAGATTGGTTTTCGCATAATAACGGTAGTACCAAGGCGCTGATATTTCGGTATTAACATGTTCCGGCAAAAACTGGGCATAGGTTTTCTCTCCCCAATTCAACACAGCATCGGCATCTACGGCGAAATCGGCTAGCGCATTATTCGTTGTTATTAAGGCTATCGCACTCGCTAACACTAGGCGCGTTTTGGTTACTGGCATAAATGGCATCCTCAATAGTAATAAAATAGGTCTATCCCTGAGACAGCTATAACCGAACAACGTATAGCACGTCTTCAGTTAAAAATAGCTGAACTATAAGAAAATACAACGGTAGCGGACAAGAAAGCTGGAGAGTCACTCACAGAAAAGGTCTTCCGCAGTGGTAATAAAATACCGTAAATAAGCAGAGGACTCATCGATCCAAAAAAGAAGGGGTAATTTTTATAGCTTAGCGTATTGACGCACATTTACATGTAATGTGCCTAAAATGCCCAGCTTATTTTGCCATAAACAGTACGCGGCACACCAGAGGGTAAGACGAAACCATCATCAATGTATTCAAGATGCTGGCTTTCCAGCAGGTTTTGACCCGTGACGGATAGCTCAACGTGATCCACTGGCTGATAGGCTAAGCGCACATCCATAGTGACGTAGCCATTAATAGCGACAAATGCAAGCTGCCTCATACTCAACGCCGTCGCCGAACTGGAATACCGCAACCAGACATCCAGATTCACTTTTTCAATGGGATTCAGTGCCGCACGTAAAGACGTCATATGTTCAGGGCTATGGGTGGGTGGATACTGATCAAGATGATTCAGTTCAGTTTTCAGCAAGCTATAATTCAAATCCCAGCGCCAGCCATCAAACATTTGCCAGACACCTGACATTTCAAAACCATAGGTGTTACCTGTACTAATATTATTTAGCATAACGGATTGTTCAACAGCACCCTGTATGAATGAGGCATTACCAAAAGACATTGCACGTAACGAACGATAATCATTATAAAACGCCGTAATATCCCAAGACACATTGTGGTTAAACATTAAACGGTAACCCAGTTGATAACTTAATTGTTGCTCAGCTTTATAAGCAGGATTTCCTACAACCACAAGATTAACCGGAATCGGTAACGGATTATGCGCAGAAAACGGAGGAGGAACGCCTATTGCAAGCTTGCTATTATCTTCAACGCGCGAAGGTGTTCTAACCGAGCGGGATATTGACGTCCAAAACTTATGCCCGGTGACAGGCGTCCACATTAAACTGGCCGATGGTTGTATTTCAAAGCCCGTATAATCATTGTGTTCAAACTTTGAACCTATTGTTAGCAATAGCGCATCGTCTAAGAAACTCACTTCGTCTTGCGCAAAGGCGCTGAATAACTGGGTATTAGCGGCATTAGGGTAAAACGTCGTTAATGTTTTACCTTTAAAAGCGTCATTACTGTAACGATAACCCAAGCCCCAAATCACACTTTGTTCCTCAGTAAGCGCAAAGGTGTTTTGAAAATCTACATCCAGCGTATCACGCTCACCATTAATAATATATTCCTGCCGCTGATAATGATCATAATAAAATTGCAGCGAATAATCCGCCGTGCTGGACAGCGAGTGATTAAGCCGTGAAGTTAAATTCCAGCCGTTAATCTTCGACATATCGCTTATCGGTACAGGCGAGGTAAATATATCTAGTGTTTCGTTTGGATCTCCCGCATAAGCATTGCCTTGCAGCATCAGCGTATCTTGTGTGGACAGCGTTGAATCTAGCCTAAAACCACCTTGAAACTGCTGCCAGTCTGCATTGCCATTATTCGCTTGTTCGGCGGTAAATTCCTCACGCAAAAAACCTTTAGCATACGCCCTGGCAAAGGTATCTTCACCCCACTGAGTCCCGTAGCGCAGCGCGCCAAAACCAGTTTCCTTTGAGCCTGCGCCAGCGGTTAATAGCCCGCCTTGTGTGTCTTCGGTATGCTTGGTGATAATATTAATAACACCGTTCATGGCATTAGCGCCCCAAAGCGTTGCACCCGGCCCACGAATGACTTCAATGCGCTCCACATCTTCCAGCATGACATCCTGCGCATCCCAATAGACGCCGGAAAAATCAGGGGTATAGACACTACGACCATCAATCAATACCAATAATTTGTTCGCAATATGGCCATTAAAGCCGCGTGCCGTAATCGCCCATTTGCTGTTATTAATACGCGCAACATCAATACCTGGCGCCATACGTAATGCCTCAGGCACACTGGTCACTCCGCTGCGTTTAATGGCCTCACTGTCAATCACAAAGACAGCGGCGGCGGCATTAGAGACGGATTGGGAGGTTTTAGAGACGGAGGATACTTTCATATTCAGCATCTTCTTTTTGACTTTTTCTTTTTGCGTGGCTGCCGCAATCTCAGTGTTGACTAATTCTTCAAGGCTTAAGTCGTTTTCAGCAGCAGACTCAGCACGCAACGCCGACGTATAAAGCATACACAGGAATAGGATGGTTGAAACGCTAATTTTTAAATACGACATGCTCATAATGCTTCACCTATAAAACAGGTAAAGTCAGCATTTTCTAAATCGCTAAAAAATGGACATGGGCGGCGTGATGGTGAAGAATTAAGCAATAATATCATCATAAGCCCCCCTATTGGATAACCGTTGCAAGCTTCAGAACCCGGGCACTAATGCTGAGGTTACTGCTTTTTGCGGCGTTGAGGTTGACGGTGATACTGACTTTGCCATTGATGATCTGTAAACTGACCATGCCACCGTTTTTAACGAAAAACGCATCTTCTCCGATGGTTAAAATGGGCAGGGATTTAATCTCATTAAACAGTAATAACAGTTTATTTTTATCTAAT